>JAIXRD010000309.1 GCA_027485365.1 Cryomorphaceae bacterium
AAAAGCTTGTGTCTAGCAGGTTCGTTCTCGTATTGCAGTTTAAGACTGTTTAATACACCGATGCCTTCAATGGATATTTCAAGATTTTCTTTTCCCAACAGTTTTGCCAATCGATTAAGCTCTTCTTGCGAAACATCCATACGATCAACAAGTACAATGGCATTATCTAAATCACCCCCTTTAATTAAGTTGTTCCCCGCTAAATACTCCAATTCTCTTAGGAAAACAAACGTTCTGCAGGGTGCTATTTCTTGTTTGAATTCATCTAAGTTGTACATGCTGGCATGTTGAGTGCCAAGGACCGGAGAATTATAATCCACCATTACGGTTAGGCGGTACACCTTATCTGGAATAGCTAAAAATTCAATTTGTTTTTCGGTGTCTTCCCATGGAATGTTTTCATCCAGTTCAAAGTAAATGCGCTCAGCATCTTGTGCTTCTGTACCAACTGTATCAATCGCTTTTACGTAGGGTAGGGAGCTTCCATCTAAAATTGGAATTTCTTGTCCGGAAATTTTAATCAAGGCATTGTCTACGCCACAACCCACCAAGGCAGCGAGTACATGTTCCGTTGTGTAAACTCTAACGCCTTTAGACTCAAGCGTGGTTCCTCGTTCCGTAGATACGACTAAATCCACATCCGCATTGATTATTGGCGCATCTTCTAAATCGACTCGTTGAAATTTATATCCATGGTTGGCTGGAGCAGGACATAGTTCTATGGTGACTTTTTCTCCAGTATGCAAGCCAACACCCATCAATGCTACGGGTTGTTTGAGTGTATGTTGTTGTTCGGTCATGATGATTTATTCGCTTTTAATTCATTGATTTCTTTTTTCAACTGACTCAATTCACGCATCATTTCAGGTAACTTTCTAAATCCGATGAACGATCGCTTAAAGTCGTTGATTGGTATGGCTGGCGTACCCATTAGGGTATCGGCTTCTTTAACCGTGGATGGAATGCCTGACTGTGCAACAATCTTAGTTCCGTCCGCAATGTGAAGGTGTCCGCTGATACCAGTTTGTCCACCTACCATGATGTGTTTACCGAGTTTTGCTGAGCCGGCAATGCCCACTTGAGCGGCGAGTGCGGTGTGTTCACCCACTTCAACATTATGCGCTATTTGACATAAATTATCGATTTTAACGCCTGTTTTAATACGGGTTGATCCCATGGTTGCACGGTCAATCGTAGAATTAGCGCCAATTTCAACGAAGTCTTCAATGATTACATTGCCTATTTGAGGTACCTTATCAAAAACACCCTGTTCGTTTGGTGCGAAACCGAATCCATCGCTGCCAATTACTACGCCTGCGTGAAGAATACAATTTGAACCAATATGCATATTATCATAAACTTGTACACCGGAAAATAGCGTGGTGTTCGATCCGACAATACTACCTTGTCCAATGTGCGTATTGGGGTAAATTGCACATCCGTCGCCTATTTGGGCATTTGCACCTATGTATACAAACGCTCCGATGTAGACATCGTTTCCTATCGTTGCGCTTGGGTCAATAAAACATGGTTGTTCTATTCCTGGCGCTTTACGCATGGATGCTTGGTACACGCTAAGTAACTTTGCAAAACAGGCATAAGCATCTTTCACCTTAATCAAGGTTAGTGTACTCGGTAAGGATTTTGTTGGTTGAAAACTGTCGTTTACTATACAAATACTTGAACCTGTGCTGTAAATGTAAGCCTCGTATTTTGGGTTTGACAGGAATGAAAGCGAACCTGTTTTTCCTTCTTCTATTTTTGAAAGACCCGAAACCTTTGCTGAAGCGTCTCCTTCAACAATACCATCGAGCAGCTGTGCAATTTGAGTGGCACTAAATTCCATGATTCAAAATTAATATTTATCCTTCCCCTTCACTCAAGTCGTTCCTTGAATTATTAACAATTAACGTTTGCTAATTGTTACTCTTTATGTCAATAACTGACAAGTCTTTAATTTCGATTTTTTCTTGATACCAAATTGTGCGCAGTCGGTATTCTTGTTTGTGATGTTTCGCAAATTGGTTTGTGAAGATTAAATAGCTTGTTGGTTTCTGACCATCAAAGATACTTTTACTGCAGTCTAACCTTCCGTTTTTTAGGAATAATTCAGTGAATTTTTCAGGAGCAGACGAAGGGACCATACCCTTTAGTTCGTATAAATTCCATTTTCCTGAAAACCAATTTTTCTTTTTATATAGAAAGGGTTTGGCGTAACCAATCAATGGTTGATATTGTTTGATGTCAGAATGTTCGAAATCCAAATCCACTACCACACTTTTTTCACGGTAACCAACAAGGCAATTGAAGGAATTGTCGCTGCCTAATACGCCCTGGAAATGATACAACTTCTCCTGACCGTTTCGTTTGCTTTTAAGGAATGAAACGGTTCCGTTTTCGATAAATTTACGGAGCGTTTTTGGTGCGATGTTGTGCGCTTTAATATAAATCTCGTCTAACGAATCGATGAAAATTATCCGTTCAAGAATGGCAGATTTAACGCGGTTCCCAGGCGTCCAAGAACAGCCTTTTTGTTGAAACAACAACACCACAAAGATTAACCCTATGCCAAAACCAATTCCATAGTATTTGAGCCTGCGGAAAAAATTATCCATGAATGTGTTGGTATGAAGTACCGGTTATAAGATCGCGTCCAATTTAGCAGCTAAGGTAGCTTTAGGAACGGCTCCAACCGATTTATCAACAACTTCTCCATTTTTGATAAACAAGATGGTCGGAATGCTTCGAACGCCAAATTGTGCAGCAACTCCTGAATTATGATCAACATTAACTTTACCAATAATAGCTTTATCTGCATACTCCGTATGTAGTTCTTCTACTACGGGTCCGATCATTCGACAAGGACCACACCACTCTGCCCAAAAATCAACCATAACTGGCTTATCTGATTTCATTACTAATTCATCGAAGTTTGCGTCTGTAATTTCTACTGCCATTGTTCTAAGGTTTAATGTGGTTTTAGCGATACAAAATTATAAAAAATAAACTCAGTTTTTGTGCATAATATTATTTCTATCCATTTCTTCTAACAAATACCTCGCGGTATCGGATTTTTCAATGCATTTCGTGGTGATTTTTTCAGGAGTTCCTTCTGCGATAATCCTACCTCCTCCTTTCCCGCCATCCGGTCCCATATCAATAATGTAGTCCGCGGTTTTAATAATGTCTAGGTTGTGCTCAATCACCAAAACGGTATTTCCTTCATCAACTAAGCGATGAAGAACATTTAATAAAAGTTTAATGTCTTCAAAATGTAAGCCGGTTGAAGGTTCGTCAAGTAAATACAGGGTGTTCCCCGTAGCTTTTTTAGATAATTCAGTGGCTAACTTAATGCGTTGCGCTTCACCACCGGAAAGGGTAGTTGAGGGTTGACCTAAGGTAACATAACCCATTCCTACACTTTCTAACGTAGCTAACACGCGGTGAATTTTAGGTATGGACTCAAAAAATGGAACAGCTTCCGAAATTTGCATGTTTAATACATCAGAAATTGATTTCCCTTTGAATTTAACTTCAAGGGTCTCTGCATTGTAGCGTTTTCCTTGACAGGTTTCACAGGTCACGTAGACGTCAGGTAGGAAATTCATTTCTACGAGCCGAAGTCCACCGCCGTTGCATGTTTCGCATTTTCCGCCTGCTACATTAAATGAAAATCTGCCAGGTTTATAGCCTCTGATTTGTGCCTCGGGCAGTGATGCAAATAAACTTCTGATTTCATCGAATACCTTAGTGTAGGTAACCGGATTGGATCTAGGTGTTCTACCAATCGGACTTTGATCGATGTCGATTACTTTATCGATATGTTCGAGTCCGGCAATCGATTTATAGGGTAATGCTTGTCCAAGGCTCTGGTAAAAATGCTTCCTTAGAACAGGGTATAATGTTTGATTGATTAGGGTAGATTTTCCACTTCCTGAAACTCCTGTTACGCAAGTAAAGGTACCCAATGGAAGTTTCAAAGTTACATTTTTCAGGGTGTTCCCAGAAGCATTCGTTAAGCTTAGTATGTTTCCATTTCCCTTGCGTCGCGTTGAAGGTACTTCAATGCAATTGCGCCCATTGAAATAGTTTGATGTTGTCGTTTGTGATGTTAACAATTCCGGGTAAGTCCCTGAGAAAACAATATTTCCCCCGTTGATTCCAGCGCCGGGACCAATATCTACAATATGATCAGCTTCGGCAATCATATCTCGGTCGTGTTCAACCACTAATACGGTATTCCCAGCGTCTCTTAGTTTCTTAAGGGAGCTAATAAGTTTGGTGTTATCTCGTTGGTGTAATCCAATGGAGGGTTCATCTAGGATATAAAGCACGTTTATGAGCTCTGTACCAATTTGTGTCGCGAGTCTTATCCGCTGCGCTTCTCCTCCGGATAAGCTTTTGGAGGATCTTCCCAAGGTTAAATATCCCAATCCAACATCCAAAATGAATCGCAGGCGTGTTTTTATTTCTTTCAGTATTTCAGAAGCAATCACCTGTTGTTCCCTGCTTAAGTTCCGATCGATTTCTTCCAGCCAATGCTCTAATTCAGATAAATCCAATTTAGAAATATCACCGATATGTTTACCTGCTAGTTTGAAATGCAATGCTTCCTGTTTCAATCGAAACCCTTGGCACGTCGGACAGGTAATCTTATGCATAAATTGCTCTACCCAACGAAGCAATACAGGATCTCCATCTTCTTTGTAGCGCATCATGAACTGAATGATCCCTTCGAATCGTTCTTGGATATCATCTTTACTTAATTGCATGTCTTCATTCCCATAGAGTAAGAAGTTGATTTCCTCTGGACTAAATTGAGCGAGCGGGGTTTGAAGGGTATGTCCCATGACAAGGACGATTTTTTGAAGTTTATCAAAGAACCAGTTATGTTTAAAGCTCCCAAGGGGTGCAATTCCCCCTTTTTGAATCGATAGGGAAGGATTAGGAATTATTTTTTCTAAGTCTACTGCACTAACTTCGCCAAGACCGCTGCATGGTGCACATGCTCCATAAGGGGAATTGAATGAAAATAAGTTCGGCTCGGGATCAGGATAAGAAATCCCACTGCTTGGGCACATTAAACTTCGGCTAAAGTATACTGCTTCCATGGAGGACCAATCCATGGCCATCATGATGCCAGCTCCCATTTTCATGGCGGTGCCTACCGCTTTGTAAACACGATCACTGTCTGATATATTTTCTGTGAATCGGTCGATGATCACCTCGATATCGTGTGTTTTGTAACGGTCCAATTTCATCCCCGGTGTGATGTCTCGCACTTCTCCATCAACCCGTACTTTGGTAAATCCTTGACGCGTAATTTGCTCGAATAGTTCCTTGTAATGACCTTTTCTTGCCCTAATCTTTGGGGCGAGAATCGCGAATTTCCTTCCGGCATAGCGCTTACAAATGAGATCGGTTATTTCTCTTTCAGTGTATTTAACCATGGGCTCATCAGTAACCATTGAATATGCCGTTCCAGCCCGAGCATACAATAACCTAAAAAAATCATACAGTTCGGTAATGGTTCCAACCGTTGAACGTGGGGAGCGAGAAACTGTTTTTTGTTCGATAGCAACAACAGGGCTCAAGCCGTCGATTTTATCCACATCTGGTCGTTCGAGGCCACCGATGAACTGCCTGACGTAAGATGAAAAGGTTTCAATATACCTTCGTTGACCTTCGGCAAAAATGGTGTCAAAGGCCAAGGAGCTTTTACCGCTTCCGCTAAGTCCGGTGAAAACAACTAATTTATTTCTTGGAAAGGAAAGATCGATATTTTTTAAATTGTGTGCTCGAGCACCATATACCGCCATCGTTTCCTGTTCCTTCATGTTTATGGATTCTATTTTTTAAACACCCCAAGTTGTTCTTTGTTTGCTGGGATTTGAATGGTACATGGAATTGATGCAGAGGAAAGGTGATTTGATAAGATCCATGGATTTAAAATGCGTAGGTTTTTAAGGCTGGTACCGTGTTGGCGTGCCCACATTGCTATATTGTTAATTGGGTTTTTAACATGAATGACCTTGCATTTAATGGGGGAGTACCGCGCAGTATTTGGAATTTGATATCCATAGTCGGCAGGGTGTTCCATGATTAATTTTAACGCCATGATTCGAAACACATAGCGCGCAGTTTCAGGATTCATTTCGGTATCAAAAAAGTGCTTAACTCCCTGGGATTTCATGTCCTGCATTAACCCACCCGGACCGCGATTGTAGGCTGCGCAAGCATTAACCCAATCGTTAAACAAGGTGTAGTTGTTTTTGATTAATTGGCATGCTGCTCTCGTGCTTTTTTCAAGGTGATTGCGCTCATCGATTTCTGAGGTGATTTTGATCCCATATTCTGGGGCGGTTCCCGGCATAAATTGCCAAAATCCAGCGGCACCTGCCGGGCTGGTAACGTTACTAAGGTTACTTTCAATAACGCAAAGGTATTTGAAATCATCAGGGACCCCTTCTTCTTTTAAAATCCGCTCAATGGTAGGGAAGTACCGTGTAGCACGTTTGAGAGCAATGCTTGTGCTACTCTGAAAATAGGTGTTAACTAACAGCTCTCGGTCTAATCGTTCCCTTAAATCGAAATCTGTAATTGGAATATAATCGTTGAAAAATAGGATTTTCCTTGGCAATTTTGGGGTTTTCTGCGTTCTAACCAACGGCGTTGATGGACTTACTTTTTTATTTGAGGTACAATTAAATAAAATGAAAGTAAGGCTAATCCAAAGGGATGTCTTTATTATTTGGGGCTTTAAATACATGTGTGTTTCTGAAAAGGAAATAAAAAGCAAAAAAGAATGGAATGATTGGAAGCACTGAGAATAAGGAGAAGTTACGTTGATAGAGGTGCATTATGAGAAGTCCTAAGCATCCGAGGACAAAAGAAATCAGCCAAAAATAAATGAAGGTTTGACGTTCCGTAACCCCCCGATATACCATGTGATGTGTTGTGTGATCTTTTCCTCCTTTTGCGGGTGATTTACCTTGTTTTATGCGGTTAAACGTTACTGTAAACGTGTC
>JAIXRD010000027.1 GCA_027485365.1 Cryomorphaceae bacterium
AAGTTCGGCCATCTTTGTTAAGTCACGACCAAAATTGTCGAGTACAGGTGTTTTAGACTTTGAATCTACAGGTCGTTTTGGAACCCCTCCTGCATCCTCTTCTTCGTCGTTATTCCCAGGAAACTCAGCCCTTGGAAATTTATTTTCTTGATTCATTGACATATATTCTTCTTTAAGATTTTCATACATAATACCATATTTATTTAGCACTTGACACGCCACACAATCCTCGTATTTCAAAATGGTCAATAAAATATGTTCGGTACCAATCATACTTGACCGGAATAACTTAGACTCCAAGAAGGACTGCTTCAAAATATTCTCCGATTGCTTTAAAAGGGGAATGTTCGTAGGGAGAAAAACAGCATTCGTTGAGGACTGCTTGAGAATGCTTTCTAATTCGTTGGAGAGCGTTTCAAATGAAATGTCAAATTCTTTAAGCAATTCAAAAGCTTTCCCCTCATTGAGTTTAATAATAGCCAACAACAAATGTTCAGGGGCTACAAACTCGTTTTTCAACCGAACAGCCTCTTCCCTACTTATTCGAATTAAATCTTTTACTCTTGGCGAAAACTTAGCCTCCATCCTACATAGTTATAAGTGCAAATATAATTCTAATCTTCATCCGAAGTTCAATTTAACTTCTATAGAAACAAGATTATTCACAATTAAGTTACATGGTGCCCTTTATTCACATGTATGGCTCTAAATTGTTAGTAAATTCCTTAATAATCGGGTCATTTACGCAGGTCCTTTTGTTAAATTTGTAGTTCTAACTAAATTTATAATAATAGGGCTCGAAGATTATGGCAGAAGGTGAAAAAATTATACAGATAAATATTGAGGATGAAATGAAATCAGCATACATCGATTATTCGATGTCTGTTATTGTTTCTCGTGCATTACCTGACGTGCGTGACGGGTTTAAACCGGTGCATCGTCGCGTTTTATATGGTATGCAGGACTTAGGTGTTTATTCAAATCGTCCATACAAGAAATCAGCGCGTATTGTCGGTGAAGTGTTAGGTAAGTATCACCCGCACGGTGATAGCTCTGTATATGACACGATGGTGCGTATGGCGCAGGAATGGTCATTGCGTTATCCCTTAGTAGATGGACAAGGTAACTTTGGTAGTGTAGATGGTGATTCTCCGGCAGCCATGCGTTACACGGAAGCAAGATTCAAGAAGATTGCTGAAGAAATGCTCGAAGATCTAGACAAGGAGACGGTTGATTTTAAACCGAATTTTGACGATAGTTTAGAGGAGCCATCGGTTTTACCGACAAAAATCCCTAACCTATTAGTAAATGGTGCTTCTGGAATTGCGGTTGGTATGGCTACCAATATGGCACCCCACAACCTTACGGAAGTAATCGACGGTATTGTTGCTGTGATTGAAGACCCAGAATTACCGGTAGAAGATTTATTACAGTATGTTAAAGCTCCTGATTTCCCAACTGGAGGTATAATTTATGGATATGAAGGTGTTCGTGATGCCTTATTGACCGGTCGTGGACGAATCGTGATGCGCGGGAAAGCGGAAATTGAAGAGGTTCAGGGACGTGAACAAATCATTATCACCGAGATTCCATATCAAGTGAACAAGGCGGAAATGATTAAAAAAATCGCCGAGCTAGTTAACGATAAAAAGATCGAAGGAATTTCTGATTTACGCGATGAGTCAGACCGTAATGGGATGCGTGTTGTGGTGGAAATCAAGCGTGATGCGATTGCTAATGTCGTATTAAATAAATTGTATAAGTTTTCCTCGTTACAAACCTCATTCTCAGTTAATAACATCTGCTTGGTCGATGGTAGACCGCGCTTATTAAACTTACGCGAAATCATCGATCAGTTTATTTTATTCCGTCACGATGTAGTGGTTAGAAGAACGCGTTATGAACTTAGAAAAGCCGAAGAGCGAGCGCACATTTTAGAAGGATTAATTATTGCGTCGGATAACATTGATGAAGTAATTGAAATCATCAAAACATCTGACAGTCCAGATCATGCACGCGAACGCTTATCTGATCGATTTGGATTAAGTGAAATTCAAACGCGCGCGATTGTTGACATGCGTTTACGTCAGTTGACCGGTCTAGAGCAAGACAAGCTTAGAAGTGAGTACGAAGAGCTGATGAAATTAATTGCTGATTTAAAAGACATTTTAGATCGTGAAGAGCGCAGAATGCAAATCATTAAGGATGAGTTGTTAGAAATTAAAGCGAAATACGGAGATGCTCGTCGTTCATCCATCGAATATGCGGCATCAGAAATGCGCATGGAAGATTTAATTGCGGATGAAGAAGTTGTAGTTACGATTTCTCATGCGGGGTACATTAAGCGTACAAACCTTAATGAATATAAAGTTCAGAATCGAGGCGGTATGGGATCAAAAGGATCTACCACCAGAGATAAAGATTTCTTAGAACATTTATTTGTTGCTACCAACCATAATTACCTATTGATTTTCACAGAGAAAGGACGTTGTTTCTGGATGCGTGTGTACGAAATTCCGGAAGGGAATAAATTATCGAAAGGAAGAGCCATTCAAAATTTGATTAATATTCCTCAGGACGATAAGGTTAAAGCGTATGTAAAAGTTCAGGATTTAACAGATAAGGAATACATCAATAACAACTTTATCATCATGTGTTCTAAACACGGGGTGATTAAGAAAACTTCGCTTGAGGCCTATTCTCGTCCGCGTACGAATGGAATTAATGCCATTACGATTCGTGAAAACGACGAATTATTAGAGGCGAAATTAACCAATGGAACAAACGAGATTGTTTTAGCAACATCATCTGGTCGCGCGATTCGATTCAATGAATCTACGGTACGTCCAATGGGTAGAAATGCGTCCGGCGTTCGTGGTGTTACCTTAGCGGGTGGCTCTGACGAAGTCATTGGTATGATTTGCGTGGAAGACATTTTCTCAACCATCTTGGTAGTTTCTGAAAAAGGATTTGGTAAACGAACCTATTTGAATGACCCAGAGGATAAAGAACCGGTATATCGCATTACCAACCGTGGTGGTAAAGGGGTTAAAACCTTGAATATTACGGAGAAAACGGGTAAATTACTTTCGATTCAAAACGTATTCGACGAAGACGATTTAATGATCATTACTAAATCTGGTGTTACCATCAGAATGCATGTTGATACGATTCGAACGATGGGTAGAGCAGCTCAAGGAGTTAAATTAATTAACTTGAAAGGGAATGCCGAAATTGCTGCCATTGCACGCGTACCACGCAGTGAAGACGAGGATGAGGACGGAGAAGTGATTGATGCAGACAATAATGGCGATGAGTTAAGCAACGATGGTATGAATGTTGATGAACAAGATGCCGATTCTACGGATGAATCAAACGATAACGAATAATAATTTTATGAAAAAAATCAGTCTTCTGGTAGCTTTACTGTTTGTTGGAGCTTCCTTATTTGCGCAAAAAATTAATGTTACAAACGCTCATAATGCTTTTAAAAACTATGTTCCAATTGTAGGTGATTTGGAAACTAACAAAAAAGCATTAAAAGAAGCTAAAGAAGCAATTGATCTTGCCGCTGTAAATTCTGAAACTGACAGTGCTTTAGACATGCATCGATATAGAGGAATGATTTATTACAGTTTGATTGAGACCGCAACCATAGAAGCAGGTATTTCCGGTAGTCAACCCAATGAAAATTCTATTAACGAATTTGAATCGAAAATGAAACTAAGTTTTGATTTCATTTTAAACGCTCCAAATAATATTAAAAAGGCAAAGTCTGAAAAAGAAGAAGTATTAAATTTTATTAATGCAAAATCTAAGTTTGTTTTTGACAATGGGCTGGCAATGTATAATGCAAAAAACTACGAACAAGCAACCCAAATGTTTATAGGTGCTTATGAAATCTCTAAATACATTAATGTAGAAAATGTAGACGCAAAAGGTAATGCAATACTATGTTTTAGAAAATCTGCAGATACATTAATGTCGCAAAAGAAATACGATGAAGCAAACAAACTTGGTGAAATTGTTATGGCGTTTACACCCAATAACATCGAGGTAATCATTTCATTAATCAATGTAAATCTTCAAAAGAACGATTTAGTTGCCACTGAAAAATACTTGAATATTGCAACGACTATTGATTCCACCAATAAACAGTTATTTCTTGTCCTTGGCACATCGTTAATGGATATGAAACAGCAAGAAAGAGCAGCCGCAGCCTTTTTAAAAGCCTTAAGTATTGACCCATTATACCCTGATGCAATTTACCAATATTGCTCCTTGCTTTTTAACTGGTCAATTGAACTTAGAGGAAATGCATCTGATTTAAAAATTAATGATCCAAAAGCTAAAGCAATGGAAGAACAAGCGTTAAATAACTTAAATACATCCATCAAATATCTTGAACCGTTCTTAATTGCTAATCCAATGGACAAAACCGCTTTGGAAATTGGATGGAGAACATATTCTTACCTTGACCAAACCGAAAAATCGGCAGAGCTTAAGAAACGATGGGAAGCCATTAAATAAGGTAAAGCCTCGCTCATGCGGGGCTTTTTTTTATCACCTCCTTGTCAGTTGAGTCGTATTAAATTTGTATTTTTGAACTATGTCATTTGTGCATCCAGGGTATTTATGGTTTCTCAGCCTGCTTGCCATCCCCATTATTCTACATCTTTTTCATTTCCGACGCTTTAAGCGATTTTATTTCCCTTCCCTGAAATACTTGAAGGAACAAGAACAGGAAAAGAAATCGGTTAAAAAACTTAAACGTTTACTTATTCTTTGTGCGCGGCTTCTTGCATTAGCAGCGCTCGTAATTGCCTTTGCTCAACCCTTCTTCAAACAAGTAGAGCAAACAAAAAGTGGAATCCCGGTTACTGCAATTTATATTGACAATTCATTGTCCATGAGCGCCAAAGGAACCGAAGGAGAATTGCTATCCGAAGCGCGAGAGATTGCTAAAAAAATCATTGCAAAAAGTGCTGGAAACACCCGTTTCTTTATTTCAACGAATGAATTCTCTGGTGTTGAACGAAAATTACATTCAAAAGCCACGGCCATTGAAGTAATAGATAAGATAACTCTTAATAAAACTCCTCGGAGCTTAGACCACGTGATTGAATGGCAAAACGATTATTTAAATCGCTACCACCGCGAAGTAAGCAGCATCTCAAAAGTTAATCGGGTCGTCTTGTCTGACTTTCAAAAAAGTACAGGAAACCTAGCTACATACAAACAAGCCAAAACCGCATGGATCGATCAATCGTTTCTCGTTCAGTGCTTGCCACAAAATACTGACAATGTATTTGTAGATTCCATATGGATGGATAACCCCGTGCATAAACCAGGACAATCGTGCAAAGTGAATTTTAGAGTGAAAAATGTGGGTAAAAATGACCTAACGGATGTTCCAGTCACAGTGCTTTTTGATGGAAAAACACGCATGACCAACCTTTCAATTAATGCAGGAAGTAGTGCAACGAGCCACATGTTCTTCACTCCAACTAATCCTGGATATATCGAAGGAAAAGTTAGTGTGGCAGACCGGAACATCACCTTTGATGATGACTTTTATTTCACAAATGAATTATCAAAAGAAGGGCGTGTGGTAATAATTAACGGAGAGTTTGGAGAATCAAGCACAGAAAAAGTATTTTTAACGGAACCCTTTTACGCGGTTGAAACGTGCACCGAATTTTCGTTCAATAAAAGACTTTTAAATCAAGCCGATTTATTAATTCTGAACGGAATAAATGAACTTCCTTCGGGCTTAATTTCAGACATCTCCTCATTTTTAGCGCAAGGAGGAAGCGTTTTTTGTATTCCTGGAAGCGAGATTAAACTAGCGGATTACACGCAGTTGTTAAAGACTGTAGGCCTATCGGGATATAATGGAAAAGTCACCACGGGGAATCAACTTTCTGAGATTTCCTATGCAAGCAAGTTCTTTAATGGCATGTTTGATAAACAACAAAAATCCTTAAATTTACCTTTATTGAAAAGTGTTTACGCGATCAGGAATTATCGTCAAGCGAACGCCGAAGTGCTGCTAAAATTGAGAAATCAGTTGCCCTTGATGCTTGCGGTAAAACAAAAAGGCATGTTTTATTTATTAAACACTGACCTGAGTAAAGCAAACGGTGGGTTCACCGCCAATGCCCTATTTCCATCCATTTTATTGCGAAGCGCGGAACTTAGCCTTCGCTCCCTCCCATCCTATTTCACCATTGGATCAGCTGGAGTCCTTGACATACCGAGCAACACCAATCAAGATGTTCCCTTAACACTCAATTCAAAAACTACTTCCTTCATTCCCAAGCAAATCAACACCGATGGAATAACACGCTTACAATTGAATCAACCTGAACTTAATGAGCGAATTGGTGAAGGTTTTTACGCCATTAAATCCTCTCAAGTCTTAGGAAAAATTGCGGTCAATTTAAATAGAAGCGAATCACAGACCGCCTTACTCTCAAACAATGAAATTGAAAATCAATTTAAAAACGCCGGTTTTACGAATGTAAAGGCTCAATCTATGAGCACAGGGAATTCTACTTTTGAATTGGCAATGGAAAAACCTAATTCATTTTGGCGTACTTTTGTTTTATTGGCTATGCTTTTCTTACTGATAGAAATGGCCTTACTAAAATTCTGGAAATCATGAAGGTTCTTTTAAAATCAGCACGTATTACGGATGTTGAATCACCTCACAACAACACGAGTAAAGACATACTAATTTCTAATGGACACATTGAAAATATCGCAACTTCGATTTCTGATACAGACGCCATAATACTTAGTATACCCGAATTGCATGTATCACAAGGTTGGGTTGATTTCAAGTCTGCTTTTTTTGATCCGGGATTTGAGGAACGCGGTGGATTAACTCAAGGACTTGATGATGCCGCCCTTGGAGGATTCACCCATGTAGGTGTTTTACCCTCAGACCACCCATCTACTGACACTAAATTGGCCATTGAATATAAACGACGCATGGCAGATGGTCATTGCGTTCAACTTCATCCAATAGGCGCAATTACGAAACAACAAAAAGGAGCGGAACTCGCCGATTTATTTGAGATGTTTCAAGCGGGTGCCACATGGTTTTCCGACGACCAACACCCAATTAATGAGGGAATCTTAACGCGCGCCTTATTTTACTCAAGAGATTTTGGTGGTAAAATCATATTCACTCCGCGGTCAACGAACTTTGCGCCGGACGCTCAGGTGAATGAAGGAATTGGTTCCACACGAACAGGTCTAAAAGGAGATCCTTCACTTGACGAACGTTTACAGGTAATCAAAGCCATAGAAATTGCAGCTTACACAAAGAGTGCTCTTCATATCTCAGGAATATCATCGAAAAAATCCATTGCTCCCATTCAACAGGCAAAAGCAGCAGGATTACCTATTACATGTGACGTACATGTTATGAACCTTTGTTTTACAGAGCAACAAATTCTTGACTTTGACACACGATTTAAGGTGCTGCCTGTATTGCGTGCTGAAGAAGATCGGCTTGCCTTAATTCAGGCCTTGTCACAAGGTATTATTGATGGAATCGTAACAGACCACCGTCCGTTTGTACTTGACGATAAACAGGTTGCGTTCGATGAAGCTGCTTTTGGTGCGCCTCAATTACTTACAGCCTATGCTTCGCTTTTGAAAAACACCAAATTAACAAGCGATATATTGGTTGAACAACTCTCCGTAAAAAATCGCACCTTATTCGGAATTCCTTCTAATCCCATCCAACTCGGTGCAGCTGCAGACTTAACCTGCTACTCACCAAACCTGGCTTGGAATTTAGATTCAACTTCACGCGACAAGGCTTGCAATCCTTTTTCCGATAATGCGCTTCATGGTAGGGCGATCGGTATTATTAACAAAGGGATTGTCATGCTGAACCAACCTGAACATGTCGGCTAAAACCTTTATCGCTCAATTCCTTAAACGAGGAAATAAAGTTGGTGCCTTAGCGCCAAGCTCACGCTTTTTAGCCGCAAAAATGCTAAAGCACATCCCCTTCGAACGTTGTGAAACAATTGTTGAATTTGGTCCTGGAACGGGCGCATTTACAGGGTTTATTCAGAAAAAAATGAAGCCCAATGCACGCTTGATCATCATCGAACTTAACGAAACATTTTACCACGAACTCTCTCAAAAATTCTCAAATACGCACACAGAAATTATCCAAGGTTCAGC
>JAIXRD010000219.1 GCA_027485365.1 Cryomorphaceae bacterium
AGTAGCCACATTCGCCTCACGGATACCTTTTCCGATAAGAAATAAACCAACTGGTTTTTGCTGACTTAAACTATGCATAAACTGGGCATAGCGACGAATTCCATTGACATGCTTAGCAATTCCTCCACCAAACTGATCATACAATTCTTCTACTTCAGCAAGAATCACGTTAAAATCGCCTCCTGCAGGTGCACTTCGGTAATTTGCATAATCAAACACACCCGATGCAAGTTTTTTGGGATAAATAAAGAGCAGGGACGCTTCCAAATTGGGTACTGCAGAAAAATTCGTGAAGGTAGCTGATGGCGTTACAGGAGTTAATCCAGGGATTGAATTAATAGATGATGTTGCTTGAATAACTACTTTTTGGTTTGAATAATTCGGATCGTTTGGCACGAGTAATTGACAGGTGTTCCCTGTAAATACAGCATTAATCACCTTTGGATTTGAACCAAACACAAAGGCTATCGGATTCGTCATGCTAACCCCGCTGAGCGCCAATTTAATTTTCGGTTGATTGAGTTCATTTCGAATCAAAAACTCGCTTTTGTTACTCCCTGGCAAGGCCATGGTTCGAGGGTAGAGAAATGACCAATAATTCACACTTTGATAATCTGTTGCTACCCCAAGATCACCGACAATATTGATCTTAAAATTTGTGGCGCCATTCGCCGAAAGCGTAGAAACCGGAATTTGTTTAGTTACATTGATCGCATTGTAACCAATTGTTAGGGTATCAAGCAATACACTATTATTTGGACCAATGGTTAATCGGGTATGATGGTTATATAAATTTGCCGAATAGGCGTTAGAGCCCCCAACAATAACCGATTTTAATTGAATTTGAGGGGCATCTAGACCCGTATATAAATTATCTAATATTGTGGCTGAATAGTTCCATGTATAACCCGAAGCACCATTTTGCATCGGACTCCCCCACCCTTCTCCAGGCACAAACAAGGAACTTGCGGATTGCGAACTTATTTCCCCCTCGTTATACGCTTGTGCATTTACTAGGCTCTTTTCGAACAGAAGATGCGAAGCGGTTTGATAACTCGCGAAATCAATGTCATTTTCAGGGGTAAACCTTAATCCCGCTGCGCCATTTGTCCAACTAAAAAAATAGCGAATGGTGTCGTTGTATAAGCTATATTTTGGATTTCCTAACCACGACGGGTTATCATAAAGTGTTGAATCAAGCCAACCGTCGTTCTTTTCTGCATAGAAATAAATAAACTCATAGGGATCTAGGATATTATTCCCATCATCAATAATATACAAGGGTTGTTCCTTTTGTTTTCCAAACACTTGATAGGTTGAAATCGGAATGGAAGAAACGGGAATCCCTGCGTCAAATAAATTTTGATACGAAATCTTATAAATTCCGGATTGAAGTACGGGAAACCCATAATATTTTTGACTGTAATCAATCCATTCGTTACCGAAGGTTTGGGCATTAACGCTAACTTGAAGGGTAAAAAAGAGTAATATGACGCTTAAATACCGTTTCATCGTTACTTTTTCTTAGGCTGACTTAATTTAAACTTCAATGAAAACACATGGGTATAATACCCTGCCTCTGCGGCACCCAATCGTGTGAATGCATAATCCAAATTGAATCCTTTAATTCCAACACCGAGTCCTAAATTTGGTTGAACACCCCAACTGCTTGAGCCATCGATTGCCTTAAATTGCTGAATGGAAGAAACCCCACCTCGAACTTTAACCAGTTCTTTAAAAGACAACTGGATCCCCATGTGTGGGTCGAGCGAAAAGGTATTGGATTTGATGAGTGTGTTTCTCATTCCGTCTGTTGTGGCATCGATGTCCAATTCGGCAGCAATGTTGAATCCTTTCTCTGGATTGCCGATTGAATGATTATAAGCAATTCCTGTAATGAATCTTGGAAGCGATAATTCAAGTCCATTCGTTGGGATTTCATTACCTGTCGATAAGAATACTTGTTGCATGTCTTGAGACAGATTAAATATCCAAGCGTTAAACGTTGATGTTGCATCGCGGGCTACCAAGCCAAATTTCCAATGCGAGTTAAGACGATATTTTACGCCTGCATCCAGTCCAAAACCCCAAGATTTAGCAAAGTCTCCCACTCTACGATGAATTACTTTTACAGTTCCTCCAAGGGATAACCCTGGAACAGCCAAGGCTTTTGCGTAAGACCCCATAAACGCGTAATCACCCGCGGTAAAGGTGGTGACGTTGTCATAATTAATTCTACCGTCATTATCTATAAGTTGTGTGGTATTGGGTATATCGTCTACCCCAAAGCGAAGAAAGGTAAAGCCAAGAACTCCTTTCTTACCGAGTGAATGCGAAACCCCCACGTAATCATATTTGGCGATGCCCGCGAAATATTCAGAGTGCATTGCTGATACCTGAAGCCATTCCGTGGCGCTCGTTAAGCCCGCTGGATTCCAATACCCTGCAGTAACATCTTCAGAAGAAGCCGCAACAGCATTCCCCATAGCAAAAGCCTGAGCTCCAACGCCAAGATGAAGGAATTCATTGGAGTACTTTGGCGCTTGGGCCTTGAGGGTGAAAAACTGAATTATAACAAGGGATAAAATGATGTATTTCATATAAAAATTTGGGCCTCGTAAACTCTGAAACAACAGCATTTATTGTGTAAAGAAAGATTTAACTCGATAAATATAAGCGATTTTTGAATTACCTTCGCTCGAAATGAATGAAATGGGTCAGAAGTTGTTTAATCTTCCGAATTT
This sequence comes from Cryomorphaceae bacterium, assembly GCA_027485365.1. Classification (GTDB taxonomy): domain Bacteria; phylum Bacteroidota; class Bacteroidia; order Flavobacteriales_D; family Crocinitomicaceae; genus UBA952. The sequence goes on from JAIXRD010000219.1 coordinate 2,745, forward strand.
AATTACCTCGGGCAACTTTCTTTGTGGCGTAATGGCAATTATTATTGCTTTTTTTGGAAGGTTAGAAATAAGTGCTTTACTCCTCATTTTAGCGATGATTTTGGATTTCTTTGATGGGTTTGTTGCAAGAAAACTCGGCATAAGTTCACCGATTGGTAAAGACCTAGACTCTTTGGCTGATTTGGTTTCATTTGGCTTAGCTCCGGGAATACTCATATTTATTACCATTGAGTTAAGACTGAATGGGAACTTGGGAGCCACGTACTTAAAATTTCATGATTTCCAATTTCACAACTACACCGATTGGTTAAGCTTGTGTGCCCTCAGCATTCCATTCTTTTCCTTGTTCCGCCTGGCTAAATTCAACAATGATACCCGGCAAACAGATCGCTTTATTGGTGTACCTACCCCGACCAGCACCATATTCTTTTTATTCTTCCCCCTAATGTATTGGAAAATCGGATTTCAAAACTCCCCCCCTTTTGAACCGTCATACCCATGGGTATTAGACCCATTAATTATGGCATTTACCGCATTAGTATTTCCACTGTTGTTAATTTCTGAAATCCCCTTACTTTCTTTAAAAATCAAGAATTTCAGTCTTAAAAACAACATCTATCAATACCTTTTGTTAGGAATTTCGTTGATAACAATTTTTATTTTTCAAATCTACGCACTACCAATAATTGTAATTTTGTATGTGATTTTATCCATTATTGAGCACAACACCAAGAAGCACCATGAAATTCAAAGCTGAAATCGACGTAATGCCACACGATGCCTTGTTAGACCCACAAGGCAAAGCAGTAACCCATGCCATGTCATCCATTGGAATGCATGAAATAGAAGGCGTGAGAATCGGAAGACACATTCGCTTATTTGTTGAAACAGACTCGATGGAAGCTGCCAAAGAACGCGTAGACGAAGCATGTAAAAAAATGCTCGCGAACGCCATTATGGAATCGTATACATTTACCGTAGAAGCGGTTTAAGTGCTTGCCTAATTTTATTGAGACATATCATTGTCGCACAGGCACTGTTAATCCGATTTCATATCCAGTATCTTCATTTGATGATTTATCCAAATGCCTTGAACAAGCATCGGATGCATATTATTCAGGCGCTTTGTTGGACATCAACGTTCGGACAAACTTTTTGAATGAACTTTGTGGGCAAATTGTTGCTCGTAAACAAGACCTGTTTGATCTATACACATCAGAAACAAGCCTGAGCCGTCCGAGATTTGAAACAGAATTTGACCGCACCTTAAACCAACTGCGCTTGTATCGAGATGCGGCAATTGCACTTGAACAGCAGCGCACGGAATCCGTATTAGCAGACCGAATCATTTCAAAAAAACCTTTACCTGTAGGTCCGATAGCCGTATTTGGTGCATCTAACTTTCCACTAGCCTATTCCACTTTAGGAGGAGACGTTATGGGTGCTTTCGCCGCAGGATGTCCGGTAATTGTTAAAGGTCACCCCTTCCATGCAGGAACCAGTTTGTTGAGTTCAGAAATCATTCGAGACACGCTACGTAAACTGAAGTTACATCCAGGGATTTTTGGACATGTATTGGACGACGGATATCGTATTGGGCAGGCCTTAGTTCAAGATGCACGAATCAAAGGCTGCGGTTTTACCGGTAGTTATGAAGGTGGAATGGCACTTTACCGGATCGCCCAAAGCCGTGAAGAACCTATTCCTTTTTTCGCTGAAATGGGCAGTTTAAATCCCGTTGTAATCTTACCGGATACAGAGAACCTCACATCTCATTTACACAAATTAGTTGATTCAATCACAACTGACGCGGGTCAGTTTTGTACAAAACCTGGAATCATTTTCTGTCCCAGCTCATTGATTGAAGAAGCAATTCAAACGATGAATGCGCGATTTAATCAGACGACTACCCACCCGATGTTGCATCCAAGCCTTCAAACTCGGTATGAAACGCGACTTCATGAAATTCAATCAACAAATACGGGAAAATTATACGTAAAGCAAGATCAAGAATTTAGTGTGACCCAGGGATTTATACATGTACAAAACACAGAATTAAACCATTTCGAAACATTAAGGCAAGAGGTTTTTGGTCCGTTTTGCGTGTTGTCTGAATTTAATGATTTTGGAATGATAGCACACACTCTCACCAAACTTAACGGACAACTTACCACGACAATAATCGGAAAGAACCCGGAACAATCAACACTTTTCAATATTGCATGTTCCATGGCGGGCCGAGTAATTTTATCCGGTGTACCCACCGGGGTTGCTGTTATTCAAGAAATGCATCATGGTGGACCATACCCAGCAAGCAGTGATTCTCGATTTACAGCAGTTGGCGAAGCATCCATTTTACGCTTTGTCCGTTATGTATCTGTTCAAAAATCACATGGAACTTAAATTGTTTTATCTTACCTTTGCCAAAATTATATTATCATGAACGAAAGCCAATCAAAATCATCTAACGTATTGCTATACAGTGTAATCGGTATTTTACTAATTGGTTTAGCGACATTAACATTTATGTGGTCCGCGAAGCGCTCCGAATTAAATCAATGTCAGAATGACAACTTGATACTAAAATCCGACATGGAAGGCATGAATAAGATGTTAGAAGGGTATGTTGGTGGTTTGTCGAATGATTTAAAAACAGATTTTAAGAACATGCTTGACACATACGATCGATTGATCGAAATGGACCAAAGCAAGGCAGACAGTTTGAATAAACAAAAAGCGCAGATTTCTCAGTTATTGAAACAATTAAATACGAACAAGAAATTATCTGCTCGTGAACTTTTCAATTTAAAA
>JAIXRD010000316.1 GCA_027485365.1 Cryomorphaceae bacterium
ATTGACTATATGCAGCAGCATTTTCACTTATGTGATCTCCAAAGACCCAACTTTTAATATTATTGAGCGTGTTAGTGGCTCCAAGTGTCACATTTGTTGCGCTATTTATTTTCTTTTGAAATTGATAATCGAAATAATACATCTGAGCAAATGATGCATCATAAACCTTGGTATCATTACCGGTCGTAACTAAATAATATCGCGTTCTAATGTGGTGTTTGTTGTTTTTCTTATCAATAAATTTAAGGTAAGGATCCACATTAAATCGCACGGCCTTTTGCCTTGAAATCGTATTGTCCATGGCTTGATAACACATAGAATCATTTTTCCATAACACGAAAACACCCGCATCTTGTAGCTGTAAGTTGTAACTTATTCCGGCTTTCAATTTGCTATTCTCTTTCAATGGACGATAGTAAAAGCTTCCGTTAATTCGAGCGCGTTTTTCTTGTTCGCCTTGGCGAAAAGCCTCGTTATAAAATACGTTAGCTCCGATTGTGTACCCAATGTTTTTAATTGACTTTCCGTAATACAAATCAGTCATATGAAAGGTTGGATTGAAGGCTTGTTCCTTTCCCTTACCCCACCACTGTAGCGACTTACGGTTCGGATTGTCATAAATTCCACTTTGAATTTTCGCTTCAATAACACCGTCTGGACCGGGCTCACGTTCGTTTAAGGCTATAATTCCATTTAATGCACCACTTCCATAAAGCACAGAAGAAGCACCTTTTAATATTTCTATTTGAGAAGCTTGTTCCATTGGAACGGCATTCCATTTCGCGTCACCAATATCAGGTGAAAGCATTGGAATTCCATTCCATAACAATAAGACCCTGCTTCCCGCCCCATAGGCATATCCACCGCCACCCCGTATACTCACCTGACCATCCATCACATAAACACCTGGGCTTTGATCAACTGCTTGGGCAAGGTTTGTGAGTCCTTTATTTGCTACCAACGCAGGTTTTATTATTTCAATGGAGATTGGAATTTCTTCTAATTGTTGGTCTCGTCTGCCTGCACTTACGACCACCGTATTCATTACCCGTTGCTTCGGCACCAATTGGATAGTAAGCCTATCGAACGTCGTTATTTCAAGTGTTTGAGTTATGAATCCATTCGAGCGAATGGTTATGGTTGCTGGTAATGGTATATTATTCAGTATAAAATTCCCTGTAACATCTGATTTTACCACTTGATTTGAACCTTCATGAATCACCTTAACCTCACTCAACGGTTTACCATCTTCTGATGAGGTAATTGTTCCTGTAAGTGTTTGGTTAAACCCTTGTAATACAGAGAAAAGACAGATGTTAAAAAGTAATAATCGCCACATGTCTAGTTAATTTTTAAGTAAATTAGAGTTAACGAAGATATAAAAAAATGGGTGGTGAGGGCTTAGTTTATAAGGTGGCGATGAGTTTTTTAAAAGGTCTTGGTCCGATTCGAATTAATAATATTCTATCTGAACTTAATCCCGAGCAATTTTTTTCATTGAGTATTTCCGATGTTAAACAATGTACAAGAATCTCTTCAAATCAATTAGCCGCTATGGAGCGGAATCGCGCATTGGATTTTGCAGTTAAGGAAATTGAAGCTTGTAGCATCTATGGCATCGAGCCTATATTTATTTTGGATCCAAACTACCCGAGAAGATTAAAACAATGTGTTGATGCACCAATTGTACTTTACCACCGAGGGGAAGACCTATTGAATTCAAGGAGAACAATAGCAATAGTTGGATCAAGGATGCACACCACATATGGAATTGAATTAATTAAGGAATTAACGCAGGGACTGTCGGATGCCGGCGTGCTTACTGTTTCAGGCCTAGCGATGGGTATTGACAGCGTAGCTCATGAATATTCTATAAAGAACAAGATACCAACTGTTGCGGTATTAGGAAGTGGATTGAATCAAGTATTTCCTAAACGAAACACTAAATTGGCACAAGAAATTTTAGAACATGGAGGGGCTTTACTTTCTGAATATTCTGTTTTTTCTAAACCTGTACGAGAGAATTTCCCCGTTAGAAATCGAATTGTTGCAGGTCTTTCCGATGCGACCATCGTTGTGGAAAGTAGAGAAAAAGGCGGCGCTCTAATAACCGCAGATCTAGCCAATGATTATAACAGAGATGTTTTTGCTTATCCCGGATCAGTAAATCAACAGTATTCTGCCGGATGTAATGCGTTAATTCGACAACAAAAGGCTCACCTTGTCACGAATTCAGCAGATATTCTAAGCATGTTGGGTTGGGATAAGCCACGATCTAGACAACAAGAGCTGTCTTTGCCTGTGAATTTATCGACGGATGAACAACACATCATTTCCATTCTAAAACAACATGAATCGCTTTATATGGATGAATTAGTCATTCATTCGTGTTTGCCGACTTCCCAACTTCATGGATTACTGTTAGGGTTGGAATTAAAGGGGCAAATTGGGAGAACTTCCGGTACAAAGTATCGACTCAACTAAAGACTAAAATAATTTTTGGAATGAAAATCAGGCAGCCGATTATTAAGGAAATAACAGAGAATATCAATACCGCTCCGGCACTTAAGTCTTTTATTGTTTTTATATTAGGGTCTCTATCCAAAGAAATTAAATCGCATAATTTTTCAATGGATGTATTGATGGTTTCTAAGGAAAGCACTCCACCAATCAATATAAATACAACAATCCATTCCCAAATCAGAAGGTTTAAGGCTATGCAAAGGACCAAAGCAACAAGTCCTATAATCGATTGGATGCGAAAATTTCTACCTAAGGTCCAACTGCCAAAAATTCCATCCATTGCGTAAACGAATCCTTTCATAAATGTTCTCATGCTTTTTTTATCGAAATTAAGCTAAAAAACTATTGATTCTTGATATGATATCTTTATTATCTCCCTATTTTTGCAACAGTTCTTTACTAATTTAACTTATGAAGAAAGGTGGAGGGACCGGCCCTGTGAAACCTTGGCAACCTGTTGAACTAATAAGGTGCCAAATCCTATTCCCATAGTGGAAAAAGATAAGTTTTGGCTTGTGCCTTTCTTCCCAAATGAACAATGACAGCAATTGAAAAACAACTTCAAGACCATATCATGGTGTTGGATGGCGCCATGGGAACCATGATACAGCGTTATCCGTTGGAGGAGGCTGATTTTAGAGGTGAACGTTTTGCCTCCCATGCTTCTTCATTGAAAGGAAATAATGATTTACTAAACATTACACGACCGGATATCATTTTTGAAATTCATAAGGAGTATCTGGCTGCTGGAGCCGACATCATTGAAACCAATACCTTTTCAGGAACTACCATCGCTCAAGCTGATTATCAGTTGGAGGATGCGGTATATGACATTAATTTCCAGGGCGCTAAATTAGCTCGGAATGCGGCAGATTTGTTTACGGATAAACCGCGATTTGTAGCCGGATCCATTGGCCCAACGAATCGTACGGCTTCTATTTCTCCTGATGTGAATAACCCGGGGTATCGAGCAGTGAATTTTGATGAATTAAAAACCGCCTATAAAGAACAAATTGAAGCCCTCATGGACGGAGGAGTAGATGTGCTGTTAATTGAAACGGTGTTTGACACACTCAATGCGAAAGCGGCACTTTTTGCAGCCAATGAGGTTTTTGAACACCGAAAGATTTCCCTCCCAATAATGATCTCAGGTACGATTACGGACCGCAGTGGTAGAACCTTATCTGGTCAAACCCCAGAAGCATTTTTGATTTCACTGCAACATGTGAAATTACTTTCTATA
>JAIXRD010000241.1 GCA_027485365.1 Cryomorphaceae bacterium
ATCCGCGCCGAATTCTTCAGTTTGATGATATATAACCTCACCAAGAACATGATGAAAATACCCTTCCACCGTATAACTAACAAAGAGTTTTTCGTCCCTTACCGATTCGGTCAAGACGCCCTCTAACAACAATTGTTGGTAGGGAGAATCTATTTGTATACTTTTAACAAAATCTCCGATTTGCTCATCGTCGAAGAGCAGGTCAACAGGCAAGATATGTTGTTCATGTTGAAGCATTAGTTCAGCGAGGCGATATAAAAGGAGATGGTTAGAGGTCATTTAATTCATTTATTTTTTCATCGAGTAATTTTACATGGGAGTATTCTGGACCGTAATTATTCAAAAATATAGACCGTGAAATTTCATAATACTCTTTGGCTTTAGAAAAATCACCATCTTTAGAAAAAACATCGCCTAAATCATCATAATCGAGCCCCAAATTTGGATGGAATTCATGAAAAACTTGTTTGTCAATTGTCAATGCAATATTGAATAAATCAAAAGCTTTTTTACTTTCCGAAAGCCTTAAATATGCGGATCCCAAATTGCTATATCCGCGCGCTGTGTCAGGATGAACATTTCCACAAATTCTAAGGGTAATATCTAGTGACTTTTTGAATATTAATATTGATTTATTATAATCTTCTTCCATAACATTTATCAAAGCCAAATTATGAAGACCAAAGGCAGTTGATTGATGGATTTCACCGTATAGCTTAATGGAAAGGTTATAGGATGTTTCATAACATTGGCGCATTTTCTCTAGATTACCTGTGTACCAATATACAGAACCTAGATTACTGTATATTTTCTCTAATTTATCACTGTAATCGCCGCCGTATAAATAAAAAATCTCTTTAGACTTCTCGAATAATGCAATTGACTTTTCAAAATTTGTTAATCTTAAATGTTGTGTGCCAAGCTCGAAAATAAACTCAGGATATTCCTTATTAAGACTGAATTTCTCTATCTCAAATTCAATGATTTCCAGAACTTCAATTTTTCGGTTTTGATCTATAAATGCAGTCCCGAATAATAGAATTTTAATAAAGTTTAAACTTTCATATTTTTCAATACATGATAGAATATTATAGAGAACTACTAGACATTTATTCTTTTGAATTTGTTGTAGGTAATTAATCGAATTAAAAAGCACTTTATAATCATTTTCAGTAGAATTTTCCATCAACTTATTAAGTACTGATTTTAATTTATTCGCTTCAATCTTAAATGAGGAATCTGATAGATTTTTATTTATACCATACTCTTTTAAAATCAAATATGATAAAGGCTTTGTACAGTATTTTAAAATTGTATCTCCGAAATCAATTAATTTGAATAATACATCATTAAAACCTAATTCAATTTGCATTATCAAACACTGCTCTACTCCTTCCTTTACACCATTCAATTCATTCTCCTCGACAATTTGCTTCAATGCGTCCGCGCCGAATTCTTCAGTTTGATGATATATAACCTCACCAAGAACATGATGAAAATACCCTTCCACAGTATAACTAACAAAGAGTTTTTCATAACGAACGGATTCGGTCAAGACGCCCTCTAACAGCATTTGTTGGTAGGGAGAATCGATTTGAATGCTCTTCACAAAATCTCCGATCTGCTCGTCATCAAAAAGCAAATCGACGGGAAGGATGTGTTGTTCATGCTCGAGCATGAGTTCAGCAAGACGATATAGGAGCTGGTGATTACCGGTCATGCCAATTATTGAGAGATTAGCTTCTCATGATATAATGTCCAAATACTAATGAACCCTCCTCGACTCTTTGGCAAACCTTTTCCGTTATTCAACTCCAAGAATAAACGAAGTAATAATGGGTTGTCGAGCTGATCGCTTAATGAACGATCGTGATAAGTCAATTCTTCGTAGGAGAAATTGGGTTTGCGACGAACCTTGTCCTGTTTATCACTGACGTATTTATTCCATGCTCCTTCTACTTCAACCTTGTTCAATGGCTTTAGCCAATGACATGATCGAGCAATAACATTCTCCTCTCGATCACCTTCTTTCGCATCGCTATATATGATGGACTCATGCTTTTCATCAGCCTGTGGCAATTCATTCTTTGTATTAACACGCCAACTCAATACAATCTTGATGTGGCCTCCTTTGTGCTGATCCAAAAACTGAATGATCGATTCAAATAATGCCTTTGGGTTCGAATTTTCATTCGCCCCGTCAATTAAAATCATCAATGGATTTTCCTGCTCATACTTCACAAAACTGACTTCCTCAAATGAACTTTCCGGAATCAGGTTTAAACGATAACACAGTTCTTCCCAAATATGAGGTGTGCGGAAACGGTTGCCACGCAGTAAAATGGTATCAAGACCACGTTCGATATATTGTCTATTCATCTCAACGAGCAAGTTAGTTTTGCCACTGCCGGCTTCGGATGCAAGAAAGAATAAGCCAGCTCGGGCACCTACCCATGATCGAAGTGCAACTTCAGCATCTTGCCTTTCTTGATAAATCCCCTTAATAACTTTCTTTTCACTCAAGAGTGATTGAATTGTCGCCTCGTTATTCTCCTTCAACAGCGCCTTCCAACTTGATTCATTCAAATCCTTAATGGAAACGGGTTGTTGCTTCTCTTTGTCTCGAATCAATAAATTCAGTTGTTCTAAAATATGCTGATTGCTCGTTTCTCCATGAATACTTTCCGGACTAAAAAAGACAATTCGACTACCCGTATTCTGCTCATATACCATTAGTTTGGCTCTAGAACTAACGTCCTTGGTAAAAGCCTCTCCAGGTAAAATAAAGAAAGGCACAATACTCAATTCTTCATTGGCTGAGTTTAAAATCGCCACATTGGATTTTAACTTTTGACGCAGATTCACCTGGGTAATTTCATCACCCATTAAGCGCCAAGACACCGTTTTATCACTGCTGACGATGGTGTAATTTTTACTGAAATCAAGCTTGACTAAAAGTTCTTTTAATAAGCCAAAATTCTCCTGCCATAGGGTTAAGCATTTTTCCTCGGATGGAACAGTGCTGTGTCCGAGGTAGTGATTTCGAAAACCAATGAGTTTACCAATGGATGTCTCACCATGAGCAGCATAAGGCAATGTCTCATTTGCCTCGTAGTACCCGGGTAATTCCTGCACAAACCAACGGTGGTTGTGTTCATTCAAAGCTTGAATAGCACTGCGCATAAAAGCATTCCAATGTCCGAATTGCGGACGATATAAAAAGTTCTTAAATGCACGGTTGATGTCACCAATTTTGAGATTGCTGTTAAAGTACTCCGAAGCAGTTAGAAGGCCTAAGTACTTCAAATAATTCAAAAAGACTTCTTTCAACAAATGCAAGCGCTTGAAACTGTCCTCCTCGTCCAAAGCTCTTTTGTATGGATGTGCTAAAAAATAAGGATAACTTTCAATAATACTTGAATCATCTTCATCCCATTCTATTGAGGAAAGCGACGCATTTATTGCATCTTTTTGAATTTCCTCAACTATGAGCTGGTCAATGGAAGAGAATGAAAAAGATCGAGTCTGATATTCTAACAATATGGAGCCATTAGAAGATTGAATAGCACCGTGAAGGCTTAAACCAGTTAGAGCATCTTTAAATTGGAAGGAATTACAAGCATTTAGCGATTCCAAAAATACTTCTAAAATTGGTTCATATGTTTCGTAAATCTTCTTACTTTCAGATTCAGAATAAACAGTTCCGTGACCAACAAATTTGTTTCGAAAATTAATGAGTAGCTCCAAAGGAGTATTCGTAACTTCAACATGCTGTTTTTGTCCCTTTCCATCAATAACCATATTTCGCACGGTCATTCTTTTAATCGAAGATTGCTTTATACTTTTTATAGAAACACCAAAAAGCGTTGCGATTTCAGGAGATAAATTAACTGATTTTTGCTTATCCAATTCCTGAATCAATTTAGCAATCGTAGAACTCCAAAGACCATGGCTATCCTTGATCATTAGCGTTTCTACAGATTGCTCAAGTGTTTCGCTAATTGCACCTTCACTTTCAGCTAATTTTATTAGAGCATGTCCGTAGAGGCGCAAGCAGCCTAAAAGAACATCAGAAATAAGATGCAATTTCTTGAAATAATTTCCTGAACTTTCAATTCTAATTAAGGGCGCAGATACATGAAGTGGTAGTTCAAATCCATTTTTTATTAATTGTGACATGTAATGAATAAATTTAAGTTTTGGTGCATTTGATTATAGTTTTTCAATTTACAAATAAATGTAATTGAGATCTATTTTTCTGACGTTTTCAGTGTATTAAGATAATCTAAACTTCCGGTGACTTGTATTTCAAAGATGACTATTAAAAATCATAGCTGATATAATTGGTTTCGAGGTGGGGCATGTTAATCGTTGTTATTTCTTACAAACGCTCTGAAATTGTCCTTATCGATCATGTGGCCGGATGCGTTGTATTCACGGATAAAGGAAGCAGGTATTTTAGCAGAAGGTTTGGATTTCCATTTAAACTCATAGGCGGTAAGTTGTCCGTTGGATTCTTCGACAAAATCGATTTCTTGTTTTTGAACTGTGCGCCAGAAATAATTATTGGTATATAGCTGGTGGTATTGCTGTAATTTTATTCGCTCGGCAATTAAAAAGTTCTCCCACAAGGCTCCTTTATCGGTTCGTAAATCAACTGGGTTCAAGTTATTGATAATCATGTTACGAATCCCATTGTCATAGAAGTAAATCTTACGATTATTTTTTATTTCCTTGCGCTGATTTCGACTGAAACTATTTAACCTAAAAACAATGAATGCCTTTTCAAGCAAATCAATATATTTTGAAACGGTAGCCTTGTCTATCTGCAACAAATTCGATAATTCATTGTAGGAAACTTCACTCCCCAGTTGCAAGGCCAAGGCTTTTAATAATTTGTCTAATAGTTCCGGTTTTTTTATTCCAGTTAATGAAAGTACATCCTTATATAAATAACTAGAAGTAAGCTGTTTCAATACTTCTCGCGCTTCCGAACGGTGATTCAACACATCTGGGTACATGCCATAAACTAAGCGTTCTTCAAGTTGAGCTGATGCTTCAACATACCCCACATGATCTTCAAATTCTTCCCAACTGATCGGAAATAAATGGTATTCATACTTCCTTCCTGTTAAGGGTTCTTGCGTCGATTGATTAAGCTCCAAGGCAGAAGACCCGCTTAATACTAATTGTACGCTGGTAAACTGATCCGTTATCATTTTAGCAATCAGTCCCACATCTTTGATTCGTTGGGCTTCATCAATAAATACCGTTTTGTTTTCTCCAAGGATTGCCTTCAATTTAGAAACACCGGCACCTTCCAATAGATCTCTGATCTCTGGCTCGTCACCATTAAGGAATAAAAACTTTTTATCGGCTAAACAGGTGTTTATCAAGGTAGTTTTACCCACTTGTCTTGGTCCAAGCAGCACAATAGCTTTGCCATTATTAAACTTCTCAATTACCGTATTAAATAGGGTTCTTTTTATCATAATCCCCAAATATAGTATATTTTTAGTGAGTTAATTCTCTGAAATGATTGTTTTATTAGGTGATGTCTTTCCTTAGCGGGTTCGAGGTGCGACATAACGAAATATATTAATTTTTTCTTAGTAATGATGTCAATTCACAATAAAATAATAACCTTTGGATCATGCAAGCAGCACTCGAAAAATTCAAAAAAGAACGTCCGGAAGAATTTCAGGAATACAAACAGTACATAATGGACATTCGACTCATTCGAATTTGGATGATTAGCCTAGTACTTGGGGCCATTTGTCTAGTTATTGCTTCCTATGTCTGGATGAATATTATTTGGTGCATAGCCATCTTTCTTGCGTCGGTAACAGGATTAGTAATCATATTCAAAAGGCTCAAACACAAACTTCATGTTACTAAACTTTGCATTGCTTTGATGAAGATGACATTTCAGGAGCCCTCGGAAGTATCAACTACATTACAAGATGAATTAAAGGATATTTTCAAATCCAAGGAATAATCAACTAACAAGAATAAGATTGGATTAAGAGAATTAATCAGGTGAATAAGTGAGCTTCTCTCCTTCTACACTTTTAAAAATCTCCGAAATGCTCATCTTATGGAATTTTTCCTTTAATAACTGATGTTTTTGCTTTCCAAGTAGCTTAAGTGCTTTCCCTTCGGCAAAACGGCGAATGCTTTCTTCATCTGAGATGGACAGTCCTGGCACTTCCGTTACATGGCCTGACTCATCTTTTGCAACCATTGTGAAATAGCAGGAGTTTGTATGTCTTACAATACCTGTTTTAGGATTTAAAGCTTCCACACGAATACCAACAATCATAGAAGATTTACCCACGTAATTTACCCTGGCTTTTAAACTAACAAGATCTCCAACTTCAATGGGGCTCAAAAACTCTACTCCTTCCACTGAAACGGTAACTACATATCCACTAGAGTGCTTGGCTGCTGTAACGTAAGCAACTTTATCCATCAAGGACAAAATAATTCCACCATGCACCTTTCCTCCAAAATTGGCATAACTTGGAATCATCAGTTCCGTTAAAATCGTTTCAGAATCAGTGAATTTTTTGAAAATCATCTTATCGAATTTGTAATACGTCTGGGTATGGAATCATCGCTTCGCAAAGGTGACCACAATAATCGCTTACGATGTAAGAAATCCCAATTATTAAGGCTACGGCAACCAAGGTTGAATTGATTCGCTTCGCTTTCATCTCTTCTATTTCATTCACTTTTGTCATTTGGAATATTGCCACTAAACCTCCGGTAATTACCAAAAAAGACGCAATGATTCCAATCACAGCAAACAACCCAATATACCCCAAGGCATTTCCCATGGTAGCTAAACTTAAGGTACCCTCGGGATTTAACAAGCGAATTGCATTTACCGCGGGATCAACAATATCTGATAATATTAAAGATCCACTGGCAATAACACCCACTTGAAAAATACTCAAGGCTAGATTATCATGTTCTTCTATTTGATAATTACGAACTAAAAATCCAGTAACAACCCGATGAATAATAAATAGCCCTAAAAAAAAAAAGAAAAAAGCAAAGGC
>JAIXRD010000051.1 GCA_027485365.1 Cryomorphaceae bacterium
AAAGTGTATCGAGGGTTCGAATCCCTCTCTCTCCGCCAAAACAACTAAAAGCTAGCCGAAAGGCTGGCTTTTTTATTTGACTCACGTCAAAAGTTCGCTTTTGTAAGTGTGGGCGAATAAAAAAGCAAACGATGCGAAGCAGCGAAGCTTTTAGTTGTTTTGAAGCACATCCCCTTGGGTTCACGAGCGACAGCGAGTACTCCCTAATACCACGCAGCAACTGGCTTTTCAATGGTTTTGAAGCATCCCCCTCGGGTTCATACGCCTTGGCGTATAATCCCTAATTACAAGCAGCGTTTGGTTTTCAATTTGGTTGACGTTCACCCCCTCGGGTTCACGAGCGTAAGCGAGTACTCCCTAATCCCATGAAAATCACTTTCCCTGGGTGCGGGTTTAAACCCACACCCAGGGATAAACCCACACCCGGGAAAGTTCACCCCTTCTCGTGGAATTGACACCTTAAAAAGAACTTTTAGTTTATAATATTTGCTAATACCCCCTACTTCACCAGCGCGCGCAAGAATATGATTTCGCTCTCTAGATGTTTAATGCGTTGTTCGTACTGCTCCATGAGTTTATCGGGAGCGAAATAGGTTGACGTTCCCATCGTGCTGTTATCTCCTTCCTGGGTGCAGTTATTGAAAATGTTATTGTGGTCAAAACCCAAGATTTCCATGGGTTCAATACCCAAAACCCGTGAGATTTCATTTAAGCGGTTAATGGTTAATTGGGTTTCTCCGGCCTCAATTTTAGAATAGGCCCGAGTACTCAAACCCAATTCTGTGGCCATGTATTCTTGCGTGTAATTCTTTAACTCACGCAGTTGTTTAATCTTAGTTTCTACCCGCTCAATCATATAAACATGAATAATTGTTTAAAGGTAGCACTATTAGCGTAAAACGTAAGACACTGATGCTACTTTCTTAATTTTAGTAAACGTAGTTTTATAAAAAGATAGACATTCGTCCCTAGTATGTTTTCTAATGAAATTTCACTTTAAAACTTTCATAATCAGCTAACTTTACATGATATGCAGTTACACACGCTAATGAGCCTCTAGGTGGACTAATCAAGCAATTACCGCGATAGTTAGTCGAATTGAGAATGTGTTTTAGTGCTCAACACCGATTTATCTAAAAAAAATGCAATAGATTTGTTTACTTCATTTTTGCATAAGCATCCTTTATTGCCGATAAAAAGGCTGGGATTGTTTCAACTTGTGACTCCGTCCAAAATTCAATTTCACTACCCCCACCGATTCCATTGCCAAGAGGACCATAATCTACAATGTGCATAGTTATTCTCTGCTTCTTTTCTTTCACTAAAAAAGACATAAACATCTCTTTAGATTTAAAAATATACTCTTTAGACTGTTTTTTGTAAGAACTCTCAATATTTGGTATAATATCTCTCTCAATATAATTAATCAATTTCTTTACTTCGTCTTTATCTATAAAAATTGACCTAGCGAAGAAATCAGCCTTATTTGCCACGTTTGGTAAACCAACCGTTGGTGGCGTTAAAACTGAAATTTGATTTTTAACAAACGCGTCCAATTGAAGGCCATGAAGAACGATCTTATTGTCAGCCGTGCTAAATACAACTGGAAATATACTCACCACCTCTCCAATGCCTGATTTAAAGGTGGACTCAACAGTCCAATCTCTAAAAAAATTAAACTCGCTGTTTGCTATAATATTTTCTCTGATTATAGATTTCCCCTCTACTACACGTTGAACTTGGGAAGAAAAGTTAAAGGCTATGACTGCAGCAAAAATTAAAAAAAAATGTTTCATAAGCATTGAATTTAAAATCCGAATAAACTGTTATTTGATAATCATTAAATAATTATAGGTTGGTTGGGTTCTATTGTAATATGCAGTAGCTATGTCACGAACTGCACGTATGCGCTCCTTTTCAAGCTCTACACTATTATTATATCTTTCCATACGTTCTTTGTAATCTTGTCTTTGTTGTTCTGATACTTTTCCTTCTACCTTTGAAATAGCGGTTTTTGCGTCTTGATTGCACGAAGAACTTGGATCAATAGAAGCAAGAACTTTAAGGGCACCATTATAATCTTGCTTAGCAATCAAGCTATTTGCCTCGTTGAGCTGCTGTTTACATAGTTGATTAACATAGGCTTTGTATACTTCAATCGCTTTCGCCTTAATTCTTTCATAACAAGGAACTTCCTCGGGTACATTAGACAAAACACCTAGTGCCTTTTCTAAATCGCCGGCACTGTTTAAAGCACTTGCTTGTGATAAAATGCGGTCGCAATTTGTATTATAATATTCCACGATTTTGGTTTTACTTGACTCAACAAAAGATTGTAAATCTTTATCTTTTGTGGGTATTAGCTGTATTGCATTAGTAAGGGCGGTTGACTTATTGGAACCACTTCCCTTTATCGTTTTGTTAAAGGATGAAAAAAGAAGGTTGTTGTCCACCTGCTTAATAAACAAACTAAACTCAACAGTAACTACAGTAATGTTTTGCATACCACCCTCTACAACTGAAACTTCAACAATACCAAATTTAGGATAAATAACAAAATTATTAGAATAGCCGGATGACCCAACGCCATAATTAGAAACAATAGATCGAATTTTTGTGTCAATTTTAGAGATTTGGCTGTAATCTAGGCCCTCTAAACTTTCTGGCAAAACGATGGAAAGCGCGATAGAATTATTAGCCTCTTGGCTATATGAAACGCCCATAAAAAAAACAAACGCGATAAGTAGAAGATCTTTCATTTGAATTATTTTATTGTAATGTAAACTGTATTTCCTTTAATTTCTTTTCCAACGTTTGTTAAGCCAACTTTAGGAGACTTTAAAAACTTCCAAATTTCCAATGCAAATCGGTTAGGCTGATAATTTTTTCCCGTAGATTGATCTATTAATGGAATTTTAACATCATCGAAAATCATTTTCAAATCAGTTGTTCCTTGAATATGGTAATTATTTTTGTACGAGCTTTCTTCCATCCAAATTTCTAATAAATCAGAAAGCGGGAGTCCGTCAGGACCCATTTCAGAACTTAAATTATAAGAACTAGAAGGGTCTATACTTACATCAATAATGATCGACTTGCCGTTATTTACTATGTCCGTGAATTTTGTCTGCATAACGTTCAAAAAATCTTCGCTAATTTGATCGACCGCCTTGGTTGCCATTTTTGCAATATCATCTGAGAACCATCGACCACTATTTCCAACCTTGTTTGAAAGAGAGTTGCCTGTTGATGATTCATATGCGGTAAGAATTAAACGAACCTCTGTTCCATTTTGCCCTTTGTCAACATTTACCTCGGCTTGAACGTAGACATCCGCTCCAGACATTTGTATTATTTGACTTTTTATATCCGTTTGATTATTAGAGGTAAACACATTATTGTCCTTTGCGGCTTTTAGTTTTGCTACAAAGTCAACGGTAGTGAACCCCCGGTTATCAAAAGATTCTTTAATTTTTGTTATACAAATTCTTTTGTTGACATCCGCCTCTAGTATTGTCCTCAAATCTTCTCCTTCTTTTACATAAGGAATTACCATTATTTTGGGCTGAACCTTCTGAACATCACCCCCGCTGTCCGTTGCCTTTACTTGGGCATTGACTTTATGCAAACCCACAAACAAAAGGACTCCTATAAATAAAACCTTCGTATTCATCATAACTTATTATTTGTAACCAAACTTTCTTATTACCTTGTTCTGTTCAAGGTCTTTTCTCAAGGCCTGAATGTTAATTTTTAAGATAACACTAGTTTCATACCCGCCTTTAATTTTTTTTATTGGGAACGAGGTGTTTCTATTCATTATAAAAGCGGCATACCCCCCTTCATTAAATAAACGATCAAGGTAGTTTTTATGCTCGGCCTCTGCAGTTGACTGACTTTCAATGAGAGGAACAGATAAGTCTGTGCCCGGCAAGCCCTTAAAAAGCAAAACCTTAAACGCGTTCTTTTCTGCATCGATTATGGCTTCTGTTGATTTTTTGGAAAAGCCAGTCGCGCTTAGAATATAGGACCCCACGGACTCCTTATTTTCAAACTTTACGATTGAACTATATTGTACAGGCGAACAGCTAAACAAAAACAAAGGAAGGACAACCAAAAAAACAAGCTTCATGGTATTCATTATTTGATTGTAACCAACATTAATTTTGCGCCAGCATCAATTCTTTGTGCTATTTCGGCCGCACCACTCGTTATAGAGCAGGTTGAAAAATTCGCGTCGTCAACCGATGAAACTTTTGCCTCACCAATCTCCTTTCTCCGCTCTTTTTTCTGACCATTAACCTCAATAAATGAAATCTCCACAACTTTTAGCTTTTCGTTTTTCGCCACACCAAGGTCTGATCCAGCGGAGATTAAAATCTTTGAGGCCCCCCCTTTCTTGTCTTTTTCCGAAATTTCTACTAGGTTAATAACTAAAGGAAAGTTTTTTCCAACCCAGGCATCAATTGCAGCAGATAAACTACGCAAACTCTTACCGAAAGCTTCTTCGATATTGTTTGCGAAAGAAATCCCCAAAAGACCATTTGCATTTGTAGAAAATGCCTCAGAACTAACAATCTGTCCGGTTTCAACGTCTAATACCTTACAACTAAAAGAAATCGAACACTCATGTGTTTGATAGTTCTCGGTTGATCCGTCAGTCTTTGTTCTTGTTTTCCATTGTGAGTTTTTAACAACAGAAGATACTGTTCCAGAAACCAAAAATTGTGCCCCAAGGGATTTTCCTTGTTCTACAAGTGCATCACCATCCATAAAGGCCTCTGATTTTTGGAGATTTTTTTCTTTGTTAATTTCATCCATTTTAGTTCTGTCAACGATGTTAAACCTTTTTGTTTTAACGAGAGCGTTTACCACATTCTCACTTATTGAATGAGCATCTGCGTTTGTGCAGCTTGAATAAGTAAATGGTAATACCGCGATAGATTGTTTTTCTTGAGAAATACAATAAAGGTAATTAAACAAAATAGTTGCGATTAGAAAGATTTTTTTCATGGGATTATGATATTATAAATTTGAATAACAAAATTGGCGCTTAAAATGAGTTTCTCAAAAAAAAATAGGTGCCAAACAAAGAACCAAAAGTTCCAATATTGAACCGGGGTTGTTTTTGGGGATTTACGATGAAAATGATAAATTAATTGGCTGAATTTAAGATTCTTAATTTTACAAAGTTGATATTTCGTAAAAAACGGAAAGTGTTTCCGGCTTTATTAACCGAATAAAATATGTTTTGCTTGAGCTAACCTGATTCAAATATTAAACTTCATGGGGATTGGGGAAAATTACCGAGAAATCACAAATTCTCGTTCCCTAAAAGAAAGCATAGGTGTTCCGAAGATATAAATTGCCAATATTATTAAATAGTATAAAAAGCTTTTTACTAAAAACCACTATATGAATGAGGTTGGAAATTCTACGACAGAAAAATTATAGCTCCGTAAAATTTATTAGCCTTTAAAAATTAGTTTTCAAGAGATAAACTGAGTTTTACAAAACCTTGAAAATATAAGCGTCCTTTTGTTAGCCTTCTTTACCATAACACCCCCTTCACCACCTCCTTCGTCGCTTCCCAGTGGGCCATGTGACCCGCATGTGGTATGATAACGACTTCGGGTAATGTCGACCTGTTTAAGGCCCTTAAGCGAGCCTGTAATTCCTCTACGCTTACTAGGCGGTCCAAGGCGCCATGGATGATCTGAATGCTAGTTGGAATTTGAGCCACTAATTCCGTATAATCGGTGCGGCTGCGCATTGCTAAAGCCGCATAGGCGATTGCATCCGCTGTCATGGTTTCCGCTTCACGTTTCAATGCCGTGATTTGTTCCTTAAACGCTGCTGGATCCACAAATAAATTAGGGATTGCCTCATTAATAAACAACTGCTTTCCAGTATACGCGATGCGCGCAACCCGCACTCGATCCGCTTGCTTGGCTTCGCTGTCTGACCAATAATTCGAATTTAATAAGGTAACACGGCTTGGTTTACATGCTGCATGAGCCAACAATGCGATGGCTACATAACCCCCCATGCTGTGACCAACGACCCTGTAATCATGAATGTTAAGGTGAACTAACACCTTCTCTACCTCATCCGCCATAAAACGAATGCTCGGATCGTTTACCATGTCAACAAAGGGTGAATTCCCGTGACCGGGTAAATCGATAAGTATGTGTGTTCCTGGAATGTCTGATAAATTGAGCGGTTCCCACATGGTGGAAGACTCTAAAAAGCCATGTAAGTAAACCGTCACCGGCCCTTCGCCGATCGCTTGATAATGCAGCAGTTTAGCCACGTTTCATAAGGTCTTCTATCGCTTCCGCCTCAATCGGTATGTTACGCATCAAATTATGGGGTTGACCACTGGCCTGAACCACCACGTCATCCTCTAAGCGAATCCCGAGGCCTTCAGCTGGAATGTAAATTCCTGGTTCTACGGTAAAGACCATATTGGCTTGAATCGGTTCGTGCCATAGCCCTACGTCATGGGTGTCTAACCCAAGGAAGTGCGATGTGCCATGCATAAAGTACTTTTTGTACGCTGGCCAAGCCGGGTCTTGTGATTTAATGTCTTCCATGGAAATTAAGCCAAGATTCACCAATTGCTCCTCCATCAACGTACCCACTTGCTTGTGATATTCGGCCATGATGGTTCCTGGAACTAATAATTTCGTTGCTTCATTTTTCACGTGAAGCACCGCATTATACACTGCTTTTTGACGTGGTGTGAAGCGTCCATTCACTGGGATACAACGCGTTAAATCGGAAGAATAATTGGCGTATTCTGCCCCCACATCAAGCAACATTACGTCGCCATCTTGACATTGTTGATTATTCTCAATATAATGTAAAACACATGCATTCTTACCCGAAGCAATAATTGGCGTATAGGCAAACCCTTGAGAACGATTTCTTAGAAATTCATGCGCGAATTCTGCTTCAATTTCATATTCCCACACGCCAGGTTTAACAAAATCCAACACGCGATGAAATCCTTTTTCCGTGATGTCGCATGCGGTTTGCATGAGTGCGAGTTCAGCCGCTTCTTTGATGGATCGGGTTTTGTGTAAGATCGTGGCTGATTTATATACTTGATGCGCCGGGTAATCAACTTTTACTTGCTTTATAAATCGATCTTCGCGCGTCTCCACTTCGGTATTGGCGCGAAGGTGTTCATTCGTATTGAGATAAATCCCTTGCGCTTCCGCCATTAACTGCTTGAAAATAGTCGGGAATTGAGTTAACCAATACACGGTTTTAATGCCTGAGGTTTCAAGCGCCTTTGCTTTGGTTAGTTTCTCTCCTTCCCAAATGGCAATGGTTTCATTGGTTTCGCGAAGAAACAAGACCTCGCGATGGGCGGGATTACTTGCCGTTGGAAATAAAACTAGAATAGATTCTTCTTGATCTACGCCCGATAAATAAAAAATATCTCGATGCTGCTGAAAAGGCATGGCTGCATCCGAAGAAATGGGATAAATATCATTAGAATTAAATACCGCCAAGGTATTAGAAGTCATGTGCTGAATGAACTTTGCTCGATTCGCAATAAAAAGCTCACGGTCTATTTGATGGTATTTCATTCCTTATTTAATCTTGCTAAATCGTAATTGGTGCGTTCCGTTGCTCGACTCAAACGAATACCATAAGTCTTCCTTTGTAAGCCGATCAATAGTGAAGTTTGTCGCTGTATTATTTACCATGGGGGTTAACTTATACGTGCTGTCCGCAAATATTTTTAATACGGTGCGTTCCCCTGCAATATCCCATCCGCCACCGTAAGAATGATAGGCTCCGGCCGTATCAATATATGCCCGCTCAAAGGTTCCTCCTTCATTAAAAGTTTCTTTAAAATTTTGGACCAAGACCGTGTCGCTATAATCAAAGCCATTCATAAAATAGGCGTTCATTTTCCATTCACCCATGATGTGACCTTTGGCTAATTTACGCAAGCCTCCTTCAGGGTATTTAGCGCAAGAAGCCACCAGGGCAAGCGATAAGACCAATAATAATAGATTTTTCATACATGCAATTTTAACAAAGTAACAAAAAAAGCCTTAAGATTCCTCATCGGTGAACCAGCTGGCATAGCGTACGTAATTCTTACTGATTCGTTCCACTTCGCCGGCAAAGAGCTCTGAAGAAAGGGTTTTTACTTTTTTAGCAGGAACCCCGGCATAAATGCTCCACGATTCAACCCGTGTACCCTCAAGTAATACGGATCCTGCGGCAATGATACAATTCGATTCGATGTGGCAATTATCCATAACAATGGCGCCCATACCCACCAAGACAAAGTCCTCTATCGTACAACCATGCACCAAGGCGTTGTGACCAATGGAAACGGAATTCCCAATCGTAAGTGTTGTTTTTTCAAAGGTGCAATGCAACACCGCACCGTCTTGAATGTTAACCTGGTTTCCTATTCGGATGCTGTTTACATCACCGCGAACTACGGCATTGAACCATACCGAACATTGATCTCCCATTACCACATCACCTACAACGGTTGCATTTTCAGCGAGGTAGCAATTCGATCCAAAAACGGGGGTGTTTCCCCTACATGATTTAATTAGTACCATATTACGACCATGAGGTTCCGTCTTTACTGTCCTTAATTTGAATTCCTGCCTTTGCAAGACCGTCCCGAATCATATCCGAGGTGGTCCAGTCTTTTTGTTCTCGCGCCTGTTGACGCAAGGTAATAACCATATCCATAACGCCAGAAAGCCGTTGGTTTTCTTCCTTTTTAGACGGTTCTATTCCCAACACCTCCTGAACGAATGCATGCATGGCTTGGTTAAACCACAATAAATCTTCCTGGGTCAACTGTTCTTTACCTTCATTTATAGCATGAATATATTTTACCGCATCAAACAAAGAAGCGATTAAAATCGGTGCATTAAAATCATCACAAATCGCAGCCTCTGCAGCGCTTAGTATCTTAGCGACTTCAAACGAGGAGGTGCTACTTGGGGCAAGCTTTTCTAGTAAGGAAAGTCCTTCCATCAAGCGTTCAAACCCCTTTTCCGACGCGTTGAGTGCTTCTTCGGTAATGTCTAAGGTGCTTCGATAGTGGGCTTGTAACATGAAGAACCGAACAACCGCTGCGGGGAATGATTTAGTAAAAAGGTTAGAAGTTCCGTCTACAATTTCTTTCGGAAGGAAATAATTCCCAAAGGACTTGCTCATTTTTTGCCCATTCACATTAAGCATGTTGGCATGCATCCAATACCGTGCGGGATTACACCCGAAAGAACCACAATTTTGAGCGATTTCGTCCTCGTGGTGTGGAAATTTTAAATCCAAGCCCCCACCGTGAATATCAAACTGCTTCCCTAGATATTTGGTAGACATCGCCGTACATTCTATGTGCCACCCCGGGTTACCGTTTCCCCACGGAGAACGCCAAACCTGCATGTCTTCTGGATTTGCTTTTTTCCAAAGGGCAAAATCTGCAAAAAAGCGCTTTTCATCTTGCGCATTCAATGTGCGCGTTTCTTGCTCTAATTCATCCACTTTTCTGCCACTGAGTGCGCCATAATTATGCTGCTGCATATAGGTTTTCACATCAAAATAAACCGAACCATTCACCACATAGGCAAAGCCGTTTTCAATGATTTGCTCAATCACTTCAATCTGTTCTTGAATGTGGGCTGTTGCCGTCGGTTCAATACTCGGCGGCAAGAGGTTATATACTCGTTGAAGTTCCTGAAACTTAACATTGTAGGTATAAACAATTTCTAGCGATTGAACCTGCGCTGAGCGAGCCGCCGATCCGATGCTGTCTACTTCTTGACCGGCACTGTTCGTGATATGTCCAGCATCCGTAATGTTTCGCACATATTTCACCTTGTAGCCCAAATACAAAAGGCAACGGTATATAAAATCAAAATTAATAAAGGTGCGCATGTTACCCATGTGCGGCTCACTGTATAGGGTTGGACCGCACACATACATGCCGACATGGTCTTCATGTAAAGGAACAAAGTTTTCCTTTTTTCCTGATAAACTATTATAAATAACGAGTTGATGGTCTGACTTCACGCGTTTGGTTTGATTTACACAAAGGTAGGAAAAGCCCACAAATAAGCTTAATTCCAACGCGAAATCCATTCGGGATTATTATTAATTTTGACCATGAACAAATGGACACTTATTGTCCCTGCTGGAGGGGTTGGAAGTCGCATGGGGGCAAATCGACCAAAGCAATACCTTGAAATTGCAGGAAAACCGATCCTCATTTACACCCTAAAGGCCCTAGACCAGCATTTTCAGCAGCCAAAATTTATAGTGGCAATGGCCCCGGAGTGGATGGAATACATGCTGCCCTTTTTGCAAGAAGCTGAATTAACGGAACGATGCACGCTGGTTGCAGGAGGGAAAGAACGGTACGACTCTGTTAAAAATGCACTAAATGAAGTAAGTACGCCGTGGGTAGGAGTTCACGATGCGGTTCGCCCCTTTGTATCAAAAGAAACGATTGAACGACTTTGCGAACACATAAAAAATTATGCGGCCGTAATTCCGGTGGCGAGGTTAAAGGAGTCTTTACGGAAGAAAACATACCCAGGAACAGAGGCCGTTGACCGGTCTCAGTATATGAGTGTACAAACGCCCCAATGCTTTCATGTGTCCATACTCAAAAGCGCGTACGAACTTCCATTTAACGAGACGGTAACCGATGATGCAAGCTTAGTGGAACGCCTGGGGGAAGAAATTTACACAGTAGATGGCAACGATGAAAACATAAAAATTACAACGCCTTTAGATTTAGTGCTTGCAACTCATTTAATTCAAACGCAATGATCCAGCCGTCCTTTCTCCAGCCGGGGGATACGATATACATTACTGCTCCAGCCAAAGCCATTGAAGAATCCGTTGTGTTGGAGGCAAAAAAAACGCTCGAAACTTGGGGCTTAATAGTTCGTATTGCCCCGCATTGTTTGGGTAGAGCGGCGTATTTTTCGGGTACGGATGCGGAGCGCTTAGCTGATTTCCAACATGGATTAGATGATCCCTCAATCAAAGCAATTCTCTGTGCGAGAGGGGGCTATGGATGTGTTAGAATTGTGGAGGAACTGAATTGGACCGCCTTTCAAAAAAACCCAAAATGGATTATCGGATTTAGCGATGTAACGGTATTTCATCAAAAAATCAATCAATTGGGTGTTGAAAGTATTCATGGAATCATGCCCCTTGGATTTACAGAAGGATCCATGGAGGCTAAGGAAACCTTACGTAAAGCCCTGTTCGGAGAATCAATACGCATTGAAGCATTGCCAGCTAAAGAAAACTGTGTTGGAACAGCGAAGGG
The DNA here is from genome assembly GCA_027485365.1 of Cryomorphaceae bacterium. Classification (GTDB taxonomy): domain Bacteria; phylum Bacteroidota; class Bacteroidia; order Flavobacteriales_D; family Crocinitomicaceae; genus UBA952. Next base: position 11,336 of record JAIXRD010000051.1, read on the forward strand.
AAGACTTATCGGGGGGAATATGACCATTATTTACAGCTTAATTGGCACCAAATTGTCCTACGATTTTAAGGGTAACATTCTTTTTATTGAAGACATCGGAGAACATATCTACAAAGTAGACCGGATGCTGCATGCCTTCAAGTTGGCCGGAATCTTTAATCAAATTAGCGGACTTATTCTGGGTGGATTTACAGAAATGGAAGACACGGATGTTCCGTTTGGAAAAACGATTGAAGCATTAATATCAGAACAGGTATCTAAATTAGGTATCCCTGTGGCCTTTAATTTTCCTATTGGACACATATCCGATAATCAAGCGGTCGCGGTTGGACGAAGCGTAGTGCTGAAGGTAACAGAAGAGAAAACCACGCTGCTTATCTAAAATGATTCTAAATAAAAACCATATTTTCATTCGATTGTTCTATACCTTAACTTTGCACCTGATAATATAATAAACTATGTCTGTACGATCAGCTTTTTCATCATCCATCATTAAGAAAGTTTGGATGGCCCTAACGGGACTTTTTCTGTGTACCTTTCTTATCGGTCACTTAGCGGGAAACATGCAACTTATTCTCAAAACCGGAGAAGAAGGGCGCAGAGCCTTTAATGAATATGCCTATTTTATGGCACACAACCCATTCATTAAGGTGCTTTCATACGTAACCTATTTCTCTATAATTTTTCACGCAGTTCAAGGCTTCTATTTAACGTATCAAAACAAAAAAGCAAGACCTCAGGGCTATGCTTATACCAAACCTGGAGCAAACAGTTCCTTGCCGTCTCGCTACATGGCCGTTTTAGGCACCTTGATTTTAGTGTTTATTGTAACGCACATGGCAAACTTTTGGTGGAGAGCAAAGATTAAAGAAGACATTCCGTTGCACTACAAAACTATCACGAAAGAGCAAATGCAGCAGAAAATTAAGTTCACCTATATTCTAACCACGAAAGGAGAATACATGCCGTTCAGCGTAAAAGAAGAAAATTCCGGAATGTACTATGACTTGCGTACTGGACAGCCCTTAATGAATAAGGCAGATTCTTGCATCTACAGAATAAAGAATCATCAAGAGTTGTATGATAAAGATACAGACCTAAAAATCACAGAGGGTTATAAAGACCTATACACCGTGGTTATGGACTTTTTTAATCCGAAGAAAAACGACATGGCTCTTGCGTATTTGTTGTTGTATGTGGTCTCCATGGCAGTGCTTGCATTTCACTTATGGCATGGGTTCGCCTCCGGCTTTCAGTCGCTTGGGTTGAACCACAAACGTTACACGCCGATTATTCAAGGAATAGGGAAACTGTTTGCTTTGGCGGTACCGGGCTTATTTGCCTTAATTACCATTTTAATTTATTTGAAATAACGATTTAATCATATTACCGATGTCAAAATTAGACGCTAAGATTCCGGAAGGACCATTATCAGAAAAGTGGACCAACCATAAAAACCACATGAAATTAGTGGCGCCAAACAACCGTCCGAAAATCGATGTGATTGTTGTTGGTACGGGATTGGCTGGAGCCTCTGCCGCTGCTTCACTTGGTGAAATGGGCTACAATGTAAAGGCATTCTGCTTTCAAGATTCTCCACGTAGAGCGCACTCTATTGCGGCACAGGGTGGAATTAACGCCGCAAAAAATTATCAAAACGACGGGGATTCTGTGTACCGCTTGTTCTATGATACCATCAAAGGTGGTGATTACCGAGCGCGTGAAGCAAACGTACACCGATTGGCTGAGGTTTCTGGAAACATCATTGACCAATGTGTTGCTCAAGGGGTTCCCTTCGCAAGAGAATATGGCGGTTTATTAGACAACCGTTCTTTTGGAGGAACACAGGTTCAACGTACATTTTATGCGGCAGGTCAAACCGGGCAACAACTTTTGTTGGGTGCATATTCTGCATTATCTCGTCAAATCGGTTTAGGTCGTGTGAAAATGTACCACCGTCATGAGATGTTAGACTTGGTAGTGGTTGATGGAAAAGCGCGAGGTATAATTGCAAGAAACCTTGTTACTGGTGAAATCGAACGTCACAGCGCACACGCCGTGGTTATTGCTTCTGGCGGATACGGTAACGTATATTTCCTATCAACAAACGCCATGGGAAGTAATGTATCTGCAGCATGGAAGGTACATAAGCGTGGCGCTTATTTTGCTAATCCTTGTTTTGTTCAGATTCACCCGACCTGTATTCCGGTACACGGAACAAACCAATCCAAATTAACCTTAATGTCTGAGTCCTTAAGAAACTCTGGACGCATTTGGGTTCCTGCCAAAAAAGAAGATGCAGAAGCCATCCGAGAAGGGCGATTAAAGCCAACTCAGATTGCGGAAGAAGATCGGGATTATTTCTTGGAACGACGGTATCCAGCCTTTGGAAACCTAGTTCCACGTGATGTAGCATCTCGAGCGGCCAAAGAACGTTGCGATGCCGGATTTGGAATTGAAGCCAACGATACCAATGAAGGAGTTTACTTAGATTTCTCTTCAGAAATTAGAAGCAAAGGAAAACAAGCGGCATTTGCTAAAGGAGATCATAATCCTTCTGAAGAAACCATTCTTGCCTTAGGAAAAAAATGGATTGAAGAAAAATACGGGAACTTGTTTCAGATGTATGAGAAAATCACTGACGAAAACCCATACGAAACACCAATGAAAATTTATCCGGCTGTTCACTACACCATGGGTGGCGTTTGGGTTGACTATAACCTTCAAAGTACGATTCCTGGATGTTTTGTAACGGGTGAAGCAAACTTCTCTGATCACGGAGCGAACCGATTAGGTGCTTCCGCGTTAATGCAAGGCTTGGCCGATGGATACTTTGTGCTACCGTATACCTTGTCAAATTATTTGGCGGACGATATCCGAACTGGAACTATTTCAACGGATGCGCAAGAATTTGAAGCGGCAGAGCAAGAGGTAAAAAATCGCATTCAGCAATTCTTGAACAACAAGGGTACAAAATCAGTAGATTATTTCCATAAAAAACTGGGATTGATCATGTGGAATAAAGTCGGGATGGGAAGAAATGAAGCCGGTTTAAAAGAGGCGGTGGATGAAATTAACGCCCTTCGTGAAGCCTTTTATGCGGATGTTTTTGTTCCGGGCGATGCGGATGAAATGAACACTGAACTTGAAAAAGCGTTACGTGTTGCAGATTTCATCGAATTAGGCCAACTGATGGCAGTAGATGCCTTAAACCGCAACGAATCCTGTGGTGGACATTTCCGTGAAGAATATCAAGATGCTGAAGGAGAAACACTGCGTGATGATGAAAACTTTAAAATGGTAGCTGCATGGGAATACCAAGGAGGAGATGCAAAAAACGCGACCTTACATAAAGAAGAATTAAAATACGAGTTCATTAAAATTGCAGCGAGAAACTACAAATAAAGAAACGACTTATGGCAACTAAATTTATCAATATTACCCTTAAAATTTGGCGTCAAAAGAATAGCCAAGCCAAAGGAAGCCTCGAAACGTATAAACTGGACCAAGTGTCTACAGACAGTTCGTTTTTGGAAATGCTTGACCAATTAAACGAGCAACTTATAAACAGCAATGATTCGCCGGTAGCTTTTGATCACGATTGTCGTGAAGGAATTTGCGGGATGTGTTCCCTGTATATTAATGGCCGTGCACACGGACCAGATACTGGAACTACGACCTGTCAATTGCACATGCGTAAATTCAACGATGGAGATACGATTTATGTAGAACCCTGGAGATCGAAAGCCTTTCCAATCATCAAAGACTTGGTGGTAGATCGCTCTGCGTTTGATCGCATTCAACAAGCGGGCGGATTTGTTTCTGTCAACACGTCGGGTAGAACGATGGATGCTAATGCAATTCCAGTTCCAAAAGATGACGCAGACAAGGCATTTGAGGCTGCTGCATGTATCGGTTGTGGTGCTTGTGTAGCAAGCTGTAAAAACGGCTCTGCGATGCTTTTTGTGGGCGCTAAAGTATCTCAATACGCCCTTTTACCACAAGGAAAGGTTGAAGGCCGTGAGCGCGTGTTAAACATGGTTCGTCAAATGGACGAAGAGGGATTTGGTAACTGTACGAATACCGGCGCTTGCGAAGTAGAATGCCCGAAAGAAATCTCTATTGAGAACATTGCTCGAATGAACCGTGAATTGATTAAAGCTGCGGTTACGAGCGAAAAGAAATAACACAAACTATTAAGGTCATAAAAAAAGGGAAGCAATGCTTCCCTTTTTAATGTATTAAAGAATTGATTTTTATTTCAATTGTTTGTTATCGTCTTTATACCATCCTGTATTTTCTGAGGACTCAACGGGCACATTTGCTTTCTTGCTTAATTTGTTTTGAATATTCATCCAATATCCGAACCCAAAAAAACCGAGTATTATAAGCAGGTTATTAAAATAATTCTGAATGAATTCAAAAAAGCCAAACGACCATTGAAATAAATCTCCGAGTTTATATACAAAATCTGTCCACATACGCGTAATTTTTTACAAAGAAACAAAAAAAAAGAATTCCAATTAAATTTCTCCGATTAATTCTAAGGTTTGCTTTGCCGCTACTTGCTCCGCTTGCTTTTTAGAGCTCGCTTTTCCACGTCCAAAATCACGTTTATTGATTTGAATCGAAACCTCATATTCCCAAGCCCCATGAATGTGCTGCTCGTCAATTACGATAAAGTCTATTTTCATTCGCTTTTTTTGGCACCATATGATCAACCGAGATTTAAAATCAATTTCCTCTTCCAAAAGCTTATTTAAGTCTACAAACTTTCTAAGGACATGATTTTGCAAGCTTTTCTTCGCGGCTTCGAATCCGCCGTCTAAATATATCGCACCAATTATGGCTTCAAATGCATTTCCTTCCAGCGATGAAATGTTGAGGTTACGTGACTGATTGTAGTTCAATACCGCGCGAATCTGCATTTTTTCTCCGATGTATGCGAGCGTTTTTCTGTTGACCACCTTAGACTTTAACTTGGTTAAATACCCTTCGTCATTTCCCGGGAATTTCTTAAACAAATACTCCGCGACCACCGCATCGAGTATTGCGTCGCCTAAAAATTCTAAGCGTTCATTGGATTCAATATCTTCTTTAATATCTCCAGAACGGTGCGATACAGCCAACTTAAAGTGCGTAAGCGTCGACGGTCGATAACCGAAATGATTTATAATAAACTTGATCAGAAAGAGGTCTTCTGGCGATTTTTTCGTGGAAAGAAATCCGAGTTTAACGGCCAATTATGCAGTAAATTTTTTAACAACGACACTGGTGTTGTGTCCACCAAACCCGAAGGTATTAGATAACGCATAATTTATAGTACGTTTTTGTGCCTTGTTAAATGTAAAATTCAATTTAGGATCTATCTCTGGGTCGTCCGTAAAATGATTAATCGTAGGCGGAACGATGTCGTTTTTCACGGCCAAGACACAGGCAATTGCTTCAATCGCACCAGCCGCTCCTAACAAGTGACCGGTCATTGATTTGGTAGAAGAAATATTCAAGTCGTATGCGTGGTCACCAAACACGGCTTGTATTGCTTTAACTTCAGCGATATCACCCAAGGGAGTAGATGTGCCGTGCACATTAATATAGTCTACTTTGTCAGGACTAATCTCTGCATCTTCTAGTGCAGCGATCATGGTGTTTCTTGCGCCAATTCCTTCTGGATGTGGGGCGGTCATGTGATATGCATCACCAGACATTCCTCCTCCAACTACTTCCGCGTAAATCGTTGCGCCGCGTTTGATCGCGTGTTCATATTCTTCTAAGATAAGCGCTCCTGCTCCTTCACCTAGCACAAACCCATCGCGGTCTAAATCGAACGGACGAGATGCCGTTTCGGGATCGTCGTTGCGCGTAGACAAGGCTTTTAATGCGTTAAATCCACCAATTCCCATTTCATTTACAGCCGCTTCAGAACCACCGGTTATAATGGCATCCGCCTTTCCAAGTCGGATTAAATTGAATGCATCAATAATCGCGTTGTTTGAGGAAGCACATGCAGAAACTGTTACGTAGTTCGGCCCACGAAAACCGTATTTAATGGAAATCTGACCCGCAGCAATGTCTGCAATCATTTTTGGAATGAAAAACGGATTGAATCGCGGCGTTCCATCACCTTCAAAGAATGCTTTCGATTCTTCTTGAAACGTTTTCAGCCCTCCAACACCAGAACCCCAAACCACCCCAATACGATCTAGATTGGGGTTAGACTCAATTAATCCGGAATGATCAACGGCTTCCATGACAGAAACCATTGCATACTGGGTAAATTGGTCCATTTTTCGGGCCTCTTTTTTGTCAATAAATTGCTCCACATCAAAACCCTTCACCTCACAGGCAAATTGCGTTTTGAATAAGGATGCATCAAATTGTTTAATTGGCGCTGCCCCACTTTTACCGGCCAACAAATTATTCCAATATTCTGAAACAGTATTACCGATGGGCGTAAGCGCACCAAGACCGGTTACAACCACTCGCTTTAATTGCATGCTGTAATCCTTAAAAGGTTGGAAGTTGAGTTAAATTACTTCGCGTTGCTTTCGATATAAGAAACCGCATCTCCAACAGTTTGGATGGTTTCCGCTTGATCGTCTGGAATAGAAATACCAAATTGTTTTTCAAATTCCATAATTAATTCTACGGTATCCAAAGAGTCGGCACCTAAGTCGTTGGTGAAGCTTGCTCCATCCGTTACTTCAGATTCTTCAACATTTAACTTGTCTACAATGATCGCAATCACTTTACTTCTGATATCAGACATCTTTTCTTGTTTTAAAGGTTTTAAGCCTGCAAAGAAAAAAAACAAACTCGTAAATAACAAAATTATTCCCAATTATTTATCAACGAAATTCATGGAGATAACTATTATTACACAAGCCTTTCCTTATTTTTGTGCCGTGAATGAACCCGTCAAACTCGTTATTTTAGTTTCTGGAAAAGGCTCCAATGCCCGAAATTTAGTTAGTTATTTCAAAAAGAATCAGCACGTAATCGTATGCGGAATAGTCAGCTCCAAACAAAATCCAGCCCTTGAATCCTACTGCGCTGAAAATCAATTATTTTACGAGGAGTGTTACCCATGGAACGAAGCGCGAATACTCCCCGTGTTGGATAAAACCGGGATTGACGTCGTTGTTTTGGCTGGATTCCTCAAGAAAATCAGCTCCGAATTTATCGCTTCTTTTCCTAATCGAATGATTAACATCCACCCCTCCTTGCTTCCTAAATATGGGGGTGCCGGCATGTATGGTCAACGCGTGCACGAGGCCGTGTTTTCAAACAAAGAATCCAACACAGGAATTACCATACACCTGGTAAATGAACACTATGATGAAGGTGAAATATTAGTACAGCATGCCTGTGCTGTGGATCCCAACGATACCCCAACAACGATTGAATCGAAAGTTCATCAGTTAGAACATCGGTTTTTCCCAAAAGCAGTTGAACAGTATTGCTTATCCCTGAAGCGCTAACTTGAGGTGTTGCCCAAACCAATAGCAATCTTCAAAGCTATTATACAGGGGTGCTGGCGCCACTCGAATCACATTCGGTTCCCTCCAATCTGCTGTAACGCCAAGAGCGGTAAGTGAATCAAATAAGGCTCGACCCTTTCCTGTAGCCTTAATGGAAAGCTGTGCACCACGTTTTTTAGGGTCTGATGGTGTTATGATTTCGAACTGTTCTGAACCCGGAGTGTTCGAGGATATTTCATGAACCACAAAAGATAAATACGCGGTCATTAAGTCTCTTTTTTGTCCAATGCGCTCCATTCCTGCGGCCTCAAATAACTCTAGAGAGGCCAAATGTACCGCCATTCCTAAAACGGGTGCATTACTAAGTTGCCACCCTTCTGCCCCAGGAATTGGCTTAAACCCAGGCTCCATCGAAAACCGCGTCTCTTTGGTGTGTCCCCACCAGCCCGCAAGTCGAGGAAGGTCTTTTCGGTTCGCATGACGTTCATGAACAAAGAAGCCGGAAACACCCCCAGGAGAAGAATTTAAATATTTATATCCACACCATGCAGCAAAATCAGGGCTCCACTCATGAAGATTAAGGTTAATATTACCCGCTGCATGTGCTAAATCAAACCCGACCATCGCACCCACCGCATGTGCTTTTTGTGTAATGGTTTGTAAATCGAAATATTGCCCGGTGTAGTAGTTAACACCACCCCACATTACTAAGGCTAAGGTTTCTCCAAGTTCTTCGATTTTCTGATAAATATCTTCCTCATGGATCAGCTCCTTTCCAGGTCGTGGCGTCACCCACACCAAGTCGCTTGCCGGTAAGCCATGAACTTGCAGCTGTGATTCAAGGGCATATTGATCACTTGGAAAAGCCTTTGCTTCACAAAGTATTTTAGTTCGTTTACCCTGTGGGTTGTAAAACGAAGCCATGAGTAAGTGTAAGTTAGTGGTCAAGCTGTGTGTAGTGCACACCTCTATTGGTTTTGCACCAACGATGGCCGCCACCTTTTCTGTGAGCAGTTCATGATAGGAATACCATGGGCGACGCCCTTCAAAATGACCCTCAACGCCAAGCGCTCCCCAATCCTCCAGTTCTTCTAAAAGATATTGCTTTGCCTTACGAGGTTGCAGCCCAAGGGAGTTACCCGTGAAATAAACGGGGTGTTCTTTACCAAAACTTGGAAATATGAATTCGGCTCTAAACGACCGAAGTGGGTCGTTCTTGTCCATTTCTTTTGCAAATTCTAGCGAGTTTTCAAAGTCCATCCAATTCGATTTTCGTAATTTTGTACACAAAGATAAGGAACAATGACGCAACTCAACCGCACACAATCTAACCGGCTTTTTGAAGAGTCATCCACCTTGTTTCCTGGCGGGGTGAATTCACCCGTACGCGCTTTTAAAAGCGTGGG
>JAIXRD010000037.1 GCA_027485365.1 Cryomorphaceae bacterium
CATTAACCAAATGAACATTACCTAAAGTTTCAAAAGGACTGTAAACTGTAAAAGTACCGCGATTAGGATTTGGAATAATTTGAAAATTATTTGGGATAAGTTCTTCTGTGTCTAGTGGAGAATTGCACTTTAAAGTTTTTAAGGTTAAATAATTTATAGCGGATGGAAGAGGGTCGTCGGAAATGAATCCTGTAAAGGAATAAAAGTTTTTATTTGCCGCTAGTGCACTTGCATTAAACGTATTGACATAACAAGGAATAAAGCAATCATTTGAGCCGTTATCGGGCATGTGCATCCACCAACTTTCAGGTTGCTTGGGCCAGAAGGGGGTAAATGCATTTTGCATGTGAATACCGCCCCAAATTATTCCGTTGTTGGGGTGTTTTTTAATTATCCGTCCTTCCCCATAATAACTCATATATTTTTTTGCCCAGATCACATTTCCCATATCGTCTATTTCCATGTAAAATGGTTTATTTCCGGGCGTAACATAATTTACTTCATCATAGAAATAACCTGTTAAAAAAATATGGTCATTGGCTGTTAAAAATGCATCTTCAAAGAATTGTTCATGATCAGAACTTTCCACTTCATATTCCTTTGACCACAATAAAGCCCCATTTAAATCTACGTTAGTTAGTGTAACTCTATAATCATTGTTATTGATAGCTTGTCCGCAAAGCAATAGGGTTCCGTCTGATTTTTTGAAGATTTTGAGCACCCTTCCTGCCGGTGTCACATAGGTTTTCGCCCAAGATAATTGTCCATTTGAAGATAATTTCATTAATAATAATCCTCCTCCGACCGTTGTTGTTCCACCAATATAAATATCGTCGTTGTTGTTAACATAAACGCTATACCCACATTGCTGTCCTGTATACATTCCATAAGATTTTGTCCATACGGTGTCTCCTTGTGGCGTAAGTCGAACAGCAAACGTTTTCAAATTATAGGAGCTGTGATAGTAATAGCCAACCACTAATCTATCGCCATTAGACATCAACGCAGCAGCATATCCGATGTCATTTCCGTCGTTAATCGCGTTCCCAAAGGATCTGCCCCATAGAAATTGGCCGTTTTCATCGCATTCACTGACCCAAAAATCAGCTTTACACACGCCATTGCATAGTAATCCTGTTCCTCGCCCCGTTAGAAGTAGATGTCCATCCGGCGTTCGTAAAATAGAATTAATTTCTTCAAAAGTAGTTGATTTGGAATACACCAAATTACCTTGAGCGTCAAATCGACTTAGTGTGCCTATTTCAGAAACTGTTCCCCCATTTAATGGAGATCGCTTCATGAAACCGGCAACAAAGAGTTCATTGTTTTGATTGAAAACTGCATCGTTGAGGTAGTCTTCTGCAGTACTATATGCGAGGGTATCAATTCCATAAAGCCCATTGATTTGTTGAGCTTTTACCGAAATTATCATTGTAAGAAATAACGCAGTGATAAATGGTTTCATTTTAGTTAGATTAGGAAAACATATCTAAACTAATAATTAATTTGATTTATAAATTATTTTATGAGTATCTCATCCATGAAAATCCATGGAGTATTTCCTTCACCAGGGAATCCTGAAGGGATTGTTTTGGGTCCAGTGATTTGAAATCGAAGAGATTGCGTTTTATTTCTAAAGCGAATGACTGTTCGTTCAGATGTTATTTTCACGGATTTAGTTTTACCCTTATTTGTTGTTATTTTCACCTCGCTTGGTAGATGAATCCATGAGGAAGGTTCATATAAAAACCCAAGTTCCAGGCCTTTTATTTTTCGTTTTTCTTCCAAATCTATACTAATCTCTATGGTATTCGTATCAAAACCAACCCATTGATAACCTCTCCAAGGGCGTGCTCCAAATTGCCCATCCACTAAGGTTAAATCACCAGAATTATAGCGCGTGTTAGGCGGCGTAATGTAAGTTGTTTTTGCACCCAACCCTTGGTGTTCAATAATGGTTAGCGAATCGGCACAGCACGGAGAGAAATAGGTGAATTTTTGCTGAATTGAATTTTTTCGAGTTCGGTTAAATGGTAGTTTTTTACCCTGTGACAACCAAATTCCTTCTTCGCGCCTTGGGAAGCTTACCACAACCGATTCGTTGGTATCTTTGAATTCAAAACTTAGGGATATTCCATAGGGTTCTCGTTCAAATTTTATTTCAGGTTTCATAAAACTCAGTGAAACATCCGTGTTCAAGATTGGACCCATTAGTCTTGGGATATGATATGTTTTAAGTGCCTCCTCAAACGCTTTGTAAGGCGCTTTAGTTCCGCCCCAAAGTGCTTGACTTAAGGCAATGGCCCGTGGATAGGTCATGTATGTAAGTTGGTCAAAGGTTGGAATATACTCGGTCCAAAGATTCGCTTGTCCACCCAAAATAAACCGTGCTTCATGGTCTTTAAGTCCTTCCGGTATTGGGTTGAATTCATACACCTTTTCAAGCGGTGTGTAGCCTCCAATGGCTAAAGGTTCTGAAACTGACTTTCCTTGATAATGATCAAAATAACAATGAGACCCAGGGCTCATCACCACAAAATGTTCTTGCTTGGCGGCAGCGATACCACCTTGTGTGCCACGCCATGACATAACCGCAGCGCCCGAGCTTAGTCCACCTTCAAGAATTTCATCCCAACCGATTAATTTGCGTTTATGGGCTTGAAGGTATTGATCCATTTGTCCGATAAAATAACTTTGAAGTTCGTGTTCGTCGGCTAAGGCAAGTGTTTTAATGGTGGCTTGGCACTTGGCGCATTGTTTCCATCGGGTCTTCGGTACTTCGTCCCCGCCAACATGTATGTAGGGACTGGGAAATAACTCCATTACTTCGTCTAAGATGTTATGTAGAAACAATATGGTGCTATCTTTGGTACAGAATACATCGTCGAACACACCCCAAACACCTGGAACGGATTGTTTATTTCCGTTGCATGAATACTCTGGATACGCAGCTAAGGCAGCTCTAGCGTGTCCGGGCATTTCGATTTCAGGTACTACAGTGATTTGACGTGCCGCAGCGTATGCTACCACTTCTTTGATTTGTTCTTGCGTATAGAATCCGCCATAGTGGGTGGTGTTCCATGTGCGTGGAAAGGTGGAATAGTGATTTTCAATGGTGCTATCTCGCCATGCACCAATGCTGGTTAA
>JAIXRD010000322.1 GCA_027485365.1 Cryomorphaceae bacterium
ACTTTTTCTTGCTGCGCTGTGCAGCGTTTCAGCTCAAAAAACTTACTATATTGGACAACATACTGAGGGAGGGGTTGTTTTTCATTTATTTCAGGATAGCCTTGGGAAACAACACGGATTGGTAGTTTCCTTAAACAATTGAACCCGTGAGGCGGAGTGGGGCGACAAAGATAACGATATAAAAAGTTGCGAAAGTTCATGGGACGGTCGTGCAAATACCACAGCCATTATGTTCGCTACCAGAGACACAACAAAGGCCGCAGGACTATGCGATTCGTATGTCAGTGAGGGCTTTGATGATTGGTATCTACCTGCCATCTATGAGCTTCAAGCCATGAATACTAATTTATTCACCGTGGAACGAGCATTGAGTGAAATCCCAAACACCGATCAGGTGGAAATGAATCTATATTGGTCTTCAACTGAATCTAACGCTGCTTCGGCATGGTTTTTTAGTTTTTATGACTCCAAACCAACGAATTACTACGACAAAACCAGTAAGACGCTGGTTCGCGCGGTACGGTCGTTTTGATTATTTTATTCCTGTCTTTTCGCTAAAAAAAATCAAGCAAACAACACGCTATACCCTTCGAGTAAATCGAAAATCGCCAAGAGGAGGAGCGCTGGGATGGTAAAATGCTTGTTTTTGAGGTAAATCAAGGTAAGTACGAATACCGTAAAAAAGGAATAATTCAAGAGTTCTAGCGGTGGAATTAAGGTTAAAATGTACACCGCACACAAGGCAAGGGCTGTAATTTTTTGTTGAATCCCTTTAAATCCCACGGTAAGAATGACCAAGGGGAACACGCTCAGTGTTTCGAAAATGCGGAATAATGAAAGGGTGAGTCCTTCAGTGAATTCATAGTATGCCGCTTCATCCAAGAAAAAGGTGTACGTGAATGGGTTGCCAATGCAACGCAATATAACTAAGGTTAATAGTGGTACATAGGACTTTATATTCAATTTATCTTGTACCATACTTCCTACGACAACCCCAAACAACAAGTAACTGAACAAAGGAAATGGAACAATCCAAAAACCTGTATCAAGAAATACACTGGTAGCATACGCCAACACAATTAAAAACCCTACAAGTGCAATCTTAACTGATTTCTCCATTACAGTTTAAGGGCTTCATAGATGTAATCGAACGTGGATAAGATTTCGGCTTTACCGTCAATTACCGCAACATCGTGTTCAAAATGGGCACTTGGTAAGCCGTCTTCGGTTACAATGGTCCATTGGTCATCTAATGTTTTTACTTTGAAGGTGCCCATGTTAATCATAGGTTCAATCGCAATGGTTAAGCCGTTTTGAATCCGTTTTCCACGGCCTTGCTGACCATAGTTCGGTACTTGCGGTTCTTCGTGAAGTTTGGTTCCTAAGCCATGCCCAACTAAATCTCTAACAACACTAAAGCCATTCTTCTCGGCATGTTGCTGAATGGCATAACCAATGTCTCCTATGCGATTTGACGTATTACAAGCCTCGATTCCGAGGTATAGACATTCCTTGGTAACCTTACATAGCTTGCGTTTTTCATCGCTCACTTCACCTACTTCAAAGGTGTAGGCGTGATCCCCGTAGTATCCTTTATACACAGCTCCACAATCTACCGAAACAATGTCGCCGGACTGAATCGGACGTTGGGTTGGAAGCCCATGAACTACTTCTTCATTTACCGAAATCAATAAGGTGCTGGGACAGCCATATAATCCTTTAAAACCCGGGATTGCATGCTGGCTTCGTATGAAATCTTCAGCCATCTGATCTAAAAAAGCCGGGGTAATTCCTGGTTTCATGTGTTTTGCTACCTCTCCAAGCGTACGACTTACGATCAGTGCCGCTTCACGCATAATGCTAATTTCTTCTGCAGTCTTATATTTAATTGAATCTCCAAACATTGCCATAGGTGCAAAAGTATAAAATCCACATCACTTCAACGCATGTTCAAGCCATTCCATGGTATTAATTCCATCGGCGAAATCATCAATTCGTGGTTGTTGGGTTTTCCCAAAAGGTACTTCAACTGTGCCGGAAACGCATTGAATTTTATCTCGGTGTTGGTTGATGTAATCTATGGCTTCTGAACGGTGGGTATAGGTATGGTAATGTAGCATCGCGAGGGGAGGATGCAGTGCGGTGGATTCAAGTAATAATAAAAATCCATTGTCTAATAAGGGTTGCTTACTCAACAAGTGAATGGCTCTGTTATAGTCGTAATTGTTGCCGTATTTTTTGTTTTGAATTACAGTTTGAAAAGGCAAGATCGCCTCAAAAAATGCATCGAATGAATATCCTTCCGGTACGATGAGGTGGGTAACATTGCGACATCCCCTGCCGAAGTATTGAAAAATATCGTACCCTAAGGCATGCAATTCTTGCGGAGTTTCATTTCCACTTAGGATTGCTATGGAAGTGCGATTCCCTCGCAGTAAATGCGGGATGTTTTTAAAGTATGATTGAAAATGGAGTAGGGTAGAGTCACTTCCTGTTCCAATTACGGCGTTAAAGCCACTGAGCTTTTGAGGATTTAGTTGAATTAAATCAGCATATAAGGGATTTAGTTCTGATAAGCCACGAACAAGTAAGGGAATGAGTTGCTGGTCATCTGAGCTCAATTTGATTTGTAGCTTATACCCACTGAGCAGACCGCAAAGGATGTCATGAAACCCAACCATCGGGAGATTTCCAGCTAAGATTAATCCCAAGCTTGGACGGAATTCATGATAGGCATACGAACTTGAGAAAGCGTTTAATGTTTCGTGGCTTAACCAGCTTGAAAGCCCTTTCAATGAATGCTTTACCTCATGGGGTTCAAACCACCCGTTTCTATATATTTCGCGCGATATGACGGCATTAAAAGAAACGGTCAATTCAGTGGAAA
>JAIXRD010000328.1 GCA_027485365.1 Cryomorphaceae bacterium
CCGCCCGTTTTCTGTTGCTTGAATACAATCTCGTAGCCATTGGTTTCTGAATAGCGAACCTGTTTCCAGTGCAAGGTGTTGATGTCCGACCAACGCATGCCCGTCAAACAACTGAACAAAAAGGCATTTTTTAAATTGGGATAAGTACACGGTGTTTTTGCCAATTTCTCTAATTCTTCAAAGGTCAAATGTTCTCGATGTGTTTCGGCTTGCTTGAAACTATCGATGTAATCTGCGATGTTCTCTTTGATTACTTTTTCTCTAAAAGCCAAACCAACACATGCTTTGAATTTATTGAAATAGGTGTGTCGGCTGTTCTGGGATAAGGGTGTTCCGTGCTTGGTCTTTGCTTCGAATTCCAAATAGTTTTTGAACTTTCGGGCAAGGTCTAAATCCACTTCTTCCATCAACACATTTTTACCAAAGCACTTGATGAATTGTTTCATGCTTCCATCCCAATTCCCATAATTGCCTGTCGAGTCAAAACGCTCCAACCCTTTCTTTTCAAAGAAGTCAACGAAGTTGTCTTTCGTGTGATCTTTGCGATTGATTCCAACCTTCTTGTCTTGCAGGTTAATCAGGGCTTCGGCACGCAAACGCTCTGCGAGTTCAAGCGTCATTTTGTTCTCTCTACGCTGTTCTGTGGTTTCGGGGTTGGTGTAGAGTGTCAGTTCCAACGATTTTCGTTGTCTTTTTCCATTGTTAAAGGTGTGTAAATACAGGGCTGTTTTCCCACCTTCCATTTTTCTTTCTTTAATACTTACGTTCATTGTAGCGATTTTGTGGCACACGAGTGGCACACGTGCCCTCCTGTGTCAGATTTGTGCCACAAGGTTATCCAAAAGATACAAAAACACACAATTTACTTTTCAACACGAAACATCCTTAACCTGTTGATTTTATTGGATTTACAAGAAAATTGCTTGTGCTGTTTTGTGCTGTTTTGCGGTGCTTACTTCCCGATACAAAACCGACTAAAGATCGTTCCCAAAATATCGGTGTCCATTTCTATTTCGCCGGTGATGTTGCCCAACGAACGCATGGCGGATCGGATATCCATCGCAACCAAGTCTGCTGGAAGCTGATGGCGCAGGCCGTTCAATGCTGCGAATAAAGCCGTTTGTGTTTGCTCCAGCGCTTCCACATGCCGCACATTAGAAACGATCGTTTCTTGGTTCACATCAAAGTCTTGCTTTATTCGTTCACTCAGGGCATGGGTTAAGGCATTGATCCCCGCACCGGTTACGGCGCTAATCGCATAATCAACCGGTAAATTTACCGCATGCAGGTCCGTTTTATTAGCTACCCACAGAATTTCTTTTTCCGGATAGCTCACCCGCATGTCGTCTACCCACACGCGGTCTGCCTCCATTTGCGACGCGTTGCTCGCATCACTTAGGGCAAGTACCACCCGCGCTCGGGTTATTTTCTCTTGCGAACGGGCAATGCCCATTGCTTCTATTGTTTCTGAGGTTTCTCGAATCCCCGCGGTGTCCATTAAGCGGAAACGTATGCCGTCGATGTTCAGCGTTTCTTCAATCACATCGCGGGTGGTTCCTGCGATTTCACTGACAATGGCACGTTCCTCACCCAATAAATAATTCAACAAAGAACTTTTTCCAGCATTCGGAGCTCCTACAATGGCAACCGGTACGCCTTCCTTCATGGCATTCCCCAGCGCGAAACTGCTGATTAAGCGCTTCACTTTAGCTAAGACCTGTTGTACTAAATCAATCAATGCGCTTCGATCCGCAAATGCGACATCCTCTTCACCAAAATCCAATTCCAATTCAATGAGGCTGGCAAATTCTATTAATTTTTCACGAAGGGTACTCAATTCGTGTGAAAAGGTTCCCCTCAGTTGATTCAAAGCCATCGCATGCGCTTGCTGACTTTGAGAGGCGATGAGGTCAGCTATGGCTTCTGCTTGGGAAAGATCTAATTTCCCGTTTATAAAGGCACGTTGCGTGAATTCTCCTGGAGTAGCAAGACGAGCCCCTTCAGCAACCAGCGATTGTATGATGGTTTGTTGTATGTACGACGAACCGTGGCAATGTATTTCAATCGTCTCTTCGCCTGTGAAACTCTTTCCGTGGGCAAAGTAGGCAATTAATACTTCATCGATAGGTGTTAAGCGGAGTTCAAAATCCCGAGTAACAGCATTGAATAAGGCGAAATGTACGGTGTGGCTGTCAATGGAACCTAAGTCCTTGCGTACATGAACTTGTGTAATCGCTTTTGCCTCAGGGCCAGAAAGCCGAATCACCGATAAGGCACCCGTCCCTCCCGTAGCTAAGGCAACAATCGTATCTTGATTCATGGTGCAAAGGTACGAACTTCTATGGGTTTACCCACGGCGCCAAGGCCGTCTCCCAGTCAATTGAGTCGTCGGTGAAATAAGTGGATTCTATTCCCTGTTGTTGTAAAAATTCTTGCGTACTCTCACCCTTCGCAATAACCTTAGCCCCATGTGGAATGGTGTTTTGCACTAGAAAAGCTTCTGCGTTGCTCGGACTAGTAAAAATGTAAACCGCACAGGCTTCCACATCCCTTGGGTTCAGTATTGTTTTATAAACCGTAAGGCATTCGATTTGTGTTGGAGGGAATACGGATGAAATGCTTCCCAAGCTGCGAGACGAAACAGGAAATAATACCCGCCGTTCGCCAACCCATTGTTTGAAATCCAGGGCCGTTTGTGTTGGCTTACCGGGTGAATTCCCGCACCAGTCGATGGGATGTGTGCTATGTTTAGCAGTACCGATTGATACACAGGCCACCTTCGTTTCTGGAAGAATAAACTGTTTACCAAAAGTGTACGCTCTGGGGCTGCTGAAAAATACAATATCATACGGTCTAGTAGGGAGACCCTCTACCGCTGAAAAAGAAAGCAAGGATTGTTGTATCAGGTTAAACCCTAGGGAGATGGATGCGGCAACTAGGGGGTGATTAGCTTCTAATTCAGAAGAAATAAACACCTTCATTACAAGGCATGTAAGGTTTCAATAATTGAGGGAACAGGATTTTGATCCCTTTCCAGCGGAAACTTTATAAGCATTGCAGCATCGTGTTTCGTTTTCGCATAAGAAACATGTACTACTTCACCATCATTGTATACTCCAAGTGGTAATTGGCAGCCCCCTTCCATGTTTCGGAGCACTTCACGTTCTATGTGGATGCAATGTTCGGTGGGTGCATAGTTTAGTTTTCTAACCCATTCATAGGTTTGACTATCTCCTTCTCGCACCTGAAGACCAAGTACACCTTGGGCGGGTGCTGGAACGAATTCTTTGGGGTTTAAGATAAGGGTAACTAAATCGCTTGTGTCTAGGTTTAATCGAGATACCCCCGCTTTGGCTAGCAAAATAGCATCGTATTGTCCGCTGCGTAGTTTTTCAATGCGGGTAGGAACATTGCCTCGTAACTCGACGATTTCTAAATCAGACCGGAAGTTACGCAGTATACTTTGTCTACGAGCCGAACTGGTCCCGATTCGAGCACCTGCTTTTAATTCGAAGGTTTCCGAAGGATCGTGAGATTCCGCGCGCATCAGAAGGAGTTCACTTGGGTCTTCTCGCTCAGATACCGCGGCAATTACTAATCCGGGAGGTGGGGTAGTTTCTAAGTCTTTGTGCGAATGAACGGCTAAGTCTACGTCACCGCTGAGTAAGGCGGATTCTATTTCTTTTGTAAAGAACCCTTTTCCTTCGAGTTTATCAAAACTTAAATCCTGAATACGGTCCCCTTGGGTTTGTATGATTTGAATACTTACCGCACATCCGAGGGATTCCAACCTTGCTTTCACATGATTGGCTTGCCAAAGGGCTAAATCGCTTCCGCGTGTTCCGATCCGAATTTGTGGCTTATTCATGGTTAACAAGAATTTCTTTTGCCAATTTCATGGGCCCTGCGATATATTTTTTCTCTACATAACCGAGTACTTTTTCAAGCACTTCCCTTGATTGCGCGTCTAAGGCATTAATTTCATCTTTGAAGATTTCGTTTACTGCATCTGCCTTGATGCGTTTGATTTCTTCTGGTACTGCCCGCATGGCTAATTCTACGTGTCTAACTTGCAGCACCTGCTCAAATTCTTTTCGCGCTTTATCAAGGATCAGTTCCACATGCGCTAATTCTTTGGAACGTTCTTGCAGGTTTTCGTGCGAAATCTGTTGTAAGAGGCTTACAGAGATGTGTTTAACGGGGTGCTTAGCAATTATTTGTGGATCTAAATCTTGTGGAATTGCAATATCAATGACAGTTTTCGGGCGTTGGTCTCCTTGCAGCAGCAGCTCGTATAGCGCCGGGGTGATCACATGATGGTCGGCACCTGTACAGCTGATAATCACATCGAATCCACCTTGGTAAAGATGTAATTCTTGGAGCGGGTAGGCCAAGCCACCTAACTCATTCGCAAGGGTACTTGCTTTTTCAAGGGTCC
>JAIXRD010000194.1 GCA_027485365.1 Cryomorphaceae bacterium
CACCCGAAGCATGAAATTTCTTCCTGCTTGCGGATAAAAGAACCGTTCCGTGGTTTTTACCCCTGCATATTGGTAGGCAAAGGCATACCCATTGTTCGAGTACATTTGATTAAAGACATTATTTACGATTCCTGAAAGCTGGATTACCGTATTTTCTTTCGTTTTGAACGTTTTTCTTATCCCAAATGAGGAATAATTAAAGGCCGGTAATTCACTGGTTTCAATATTGTCCATATACTGTTTACCAACAAATTTTGAGGTCCAATCCAAACTAAGGTTCCAATTAGGAATGGTATAGGTCACCCCGAGTCCTGCAATCACGCTGGGCGAAAAAGACAGGGTGGTTTGGGTGTAGGTTGTAGTTTGTTGAGTATAATAGGGAAGCGAATCCAAATAGACATCTAAATAATCCACGTAATTCATCGCCTTATTGCGACTCAAGGTTACATTTCCATTTATTTCTAAGTTTTTAATTCGCTTGTATTTCGCCTCGATTTCAATTCCTTGCCGATAGCTGTCTTTAATGTTGGTGCGCGTATATGCTCCCACGTCATTAATTTGACCCGTTAATGCAAGCTGATTGTTAAAATCCATGTGGTAAAGGTTCGCTTTTAGCACCAGCCCGCGGCCTTGCCAGGTATAGCCCAATTCATAATCGGTTAAGGCTTCTGATTTTGGACGACTGCTGGGTGTAGATTCCCTAAAATCTCTACGCACCGGTTCTCTATTGCTGCGCCCAACAGAAAGGTAGAATTGGTGATTTGATTTCAGTTGATAAAAAAGTGAGGCCTTCGGATTTATAAAATGAAAATCCACCGTTTGGGTAACATCTTTTAGTTCCCCAGAAACCATATCCAATCCCAAAAATTCATAGTTTACATAACGATACTGAAGGTCGGCTACCCATTTGAATTTATTGTAGGTATTCTGAACCTTGGCATACTGGCTGAATTCGAATTTATTTCCCATTTCATCGTAATAGCGATCTCCCAGTTCAGCATCCGAAGCAAACTGCGCCCAAATCACCTCACCGAAATGCGCGCCGCGATAATTGTTAACTGCGCCGCCGGTAGTCACTTGAAACCGATTTCCTTGATAAGACAGTCCGTATACGGCGCCAATGAAATGATTATCCAACCACCTTCTTCGAATCAAATTAGCGCTTGTTACCGTATCGCCACCCAAAATAACCGGACTTATTTGATAGGAAGCTAAGTCATCTCCTGCGCGGTATTCTTCATAATACCCTCTTCCATAGGTGTAGTGACCGGCCGCATTTGCAACCCACTTCGGATTTTTAAAGCGATGGGTAAGATGCACTTGATAATTATCTTGCTGATAGTGGTCTACTTGATTTCGGTAGGTATAGTAGTTATAGGTTCTTCCCGCATTCAATAGATTCTGCCGCTCTGCATCCGATAAGCCATTGCGATCGGCATAGGCGTTTCTGTCCGCCGCGTTCCCAAATACCACACTTTCAGGTGTCCCATACCACGATTGATAGGTAATTTCCTTTCCACTAAATGCGAGGCCTTTCAACACCGTTTGTTTACCAACCCATCCCGCACTCAAATACCAGGACCTTAAGTTCGAAGTGGCCCGGTCGATGTAGCCGTCTGAACCAATTCTAGAAAGGCGAGTTTCTACGAAATATTTTCCTTTGATTAATCCTGTATTGGCTTGTATCGAAGTTTTAAAGGAGTTGAACGAACCATAGCTCGCATCCAGTTTAGCAGAGGCTTGGTCCACAATGTCATTGGTTTTCAAATTTAACGAGGCGCCAAAAGCTGCGGCACCGTTGGTTGAAGCGCTTACACCCCGCTGAAAATCTATGGATTGGGTTGAAGTAACTAAATCCGGCATATTAACCCAGTACACGTCGTGGGATTCCGGATCATTCACCGGGATTCCATTAATGGTGACATTTAATCGAGAGGCGTCAATGCCCCGAACTCGGATTCCACTGTATCCAATTCCATTACCCGCATCGGAAGTCGTCACCACGGAAGGCATTTGATCGAGTAAAAAAGGAATGTCTTGTCCGTAATTTTTCGCGTTTAACCCTTGTTTATCAAGCTTTGTAACGTTGGTGGCCTCCGGAGCTAAACGAATCGTAATACAAGCTACTTCATCCAACTTTTTACTGGATAGCGGAAGCACGACCCGCAGGGTGTCGAATGCTTTAGGCATATCCAATTTTCCTCGCCGCTCAGGAACTGTAACTTGGATGCTCCCGTAACCGGGTTGATCAATGGTGAGTATTTCATTTGGATTGACGTCATTTAATTTAAATACACCAATGGCATTGGTACTTACCGTTCTACCGTCGGCCGATTGAACGCGTACACCAACCAAGGGCTGATATTTAGCATCGGTTACCTTTCCGGTAACATTGGATTGCGCCATACTGATTAGCGCGTTGAGCACCATTAAACCAACAAACTTAACTTTCATAATATATTACATTATGACAAGTCAAGGGGTAAACTTGTACGTGATTAAAAAACCTCCTCCCGTCGCAGGCATTACCCTGATCCGGTGCAATGGGTGTAATCTCAGCCTTTCGGCACCCCTTAGAGAACAAGACAAAATTAAGTGAAAAACAACTTACCTCAACAAAAGTTTAGCAATTTGTACGGCATTGGTGGCTGCCCCTTTACGTAAATTATCGGCTACAATCCATAAATTCAAGGTGTTAGCTCGCGTAAAGTCTCTTCGGATTCGTCCAACAAAAACGGCATCCTTCCCTTCTGCAAATTTAGGCATGGGGTATTCAAAGGTATCCAAGTTATCTTGTACTACGATGCCTGGGGTCTGTTCCAAGAGTTTACGCACCTCATCCAGTTCAAATTCTGTGTCGAATTCAATGTTCACCGCTTCGGAATGCCCACCAACCACCGGAACGCGCACCGCGGTAGCGACCACATCAATGCGTGGATCCAATATCTTCTTGGTTTCATTGGTCAGTTTCATTTCTTCCTTGGTATAGCCATTTTCTAAAAAGCTATCACATTGCGGAATGCAATTCTTGTCGATGGGATAATGATAGGCCATTTCTCCTGAAATTCCTGCCCGTTCATTCTCCATTTGTTGCATGGCTTTTACCCCCGTACCCGTAATGCTCTGATAGGTGGAAACAATCACCCGATTGATTCCATACCGCGCATGAAGCGGCGCCAAGGCCATGACTAATTGAATGGTGCTACAGTTTGGATTGGCAATAATTAAATCAGATGAAGTCAATTGATTTCCATTAATTTCTGGAACAATCAGTTTTTTAGTTGGATCCATACGCCATGCCGAAGAATTATCGATCACAACGGTACCCACGGCTGCAAATTTTGGTGCCCATGCTAAGGACGTTTCTCCCCCTGCGGAAAAAATAGCAAGGTCTAAGTGTAAGTCAACGGCGGTTTGCATCCCAATGACTGTATAGGATTTGCCGTTAAATACAACTTCTTTTCCGACCGAATTCTCGGATGCAACAGGATAAAACTCAGTAATTGGGAACGCTTGTTCTACCAACACCTTCATCATAACATTTCCCACCATTCCAGTGGCTCCAACTACAGCAATTCGCATGTTCTTAACGTTATTATAATTAAACGAATGGGTTTTTCTGCAGGTAAAGTTATACATTTGAAGTATCATATAGCTCACAGATGAACCTACGCACAGTACTCTTTCATTTTTTTCTTGCGCTAACGCTTTGTTTTAACGCCCAACTAAGCGATAATTTTTCCGACGGGGATTTTACACAAAATCCAGTTTGGCAAGGATCTACCGGGGATTTTATAGTAAATGGTACAGGAGAATTACAACTAAACAGTGTACTTGCTGGAGCTTCTTACTTAAGTACGCCCCATTTGTTGAGTAACCTAACAAATAAGGAATGGCAGATTAAGGTTAGACAAACCTTTTCGCCTTCCTCCAGCAATTTCGGAAAAGTCTTTTTAACGGCAGATAACGCCGATATGAATTTAGTTCAAAATGGGTATTATCTACTGTTTGGAGAAACTGGATCTACGGATGCCATTCGCCTTTATAACTTAACAAATGGGACAGCTACCCAGATTTGTGCGGGAACTAACGGGCAAATTTCGGCAAGCTGTAACGCCAGTGTAAAGGTAAAACGCGACGCCGCAGGCTTATGGTCTTTGTATGCCGACCTAAGCGGTGGAACAAATTACACCTTACTTTCATCGGGAACCGATGCCTCTAACCTGCTAGGCACCCATTTTGGTGTACTTTGTACTTACACCATCAGTAATGCAACCAAATTTTATTACGACAACGTGTACATCGGACCTGAAATTTTAGACGTAACACC
Organism: Cryomorphaceae bacterium; assembly: GCA_027485365.1. Taxonomy (GTDB): domain Bacteria; phylum Bacteroidota; class Bacteroidia; order Flavobacteriales_D; family Crocinitomicaceae; genus UBA952. The sequence goes on from JAIXRD010000194.1 coordinate 4,331, forward strand.
CCCAGTCTTAACCAGCGTTACTCCGATTTCCTCCACGCAGCTTGATCTATTATTTAACGAATCGGTTACCTTAGCCAGTGCCCAAAACATCATCAACTATGCGTTTAATCCGAGTTTATCCTTGAGTAATTTAGCTCAAGATGCCAACAATACCGCCTTGGTTCATGCGGCCTTGTCTTCAGTCTTAGTGAATGGAACTACCTACACCGCAACCGCGAATGGCATTGTTGATTTAAGTGGAAACACCTCGGGAGCTACTTCCGTTAATTTTCAATATTTAGTTTCGGATAGTGCGGTTAAGGGCGACTTACTCATTACTGAATTCTTCCCTGATCCAAGTCCGGTTATTGGACTGCCTGGGGTTGAATATGTAGAAATTTACAATGCAAGTGCAGGAAAGATTTTTGATTTAACCGGTTATCACATTACGGATGGTCCTTCCAATGGCCTAATTACCAGTGGATGGATTTTACCCGGAGAATACATTGTATTAACAGCTACCGCAAATATTCCGTTATTCACTACGACTACAGCCTTAGGTGTTACGAGTTTTCCATCGTTGAACAATGCAGGAGATACTGTTATGCTTAAAAACCCAAGCGATATCCCCTTAGATTTGGTAGTTTACACCGATGATTGGTATAAGGATGCAATAAAACAAGATGGTGGCTACAGCTTAGAGCTTATCAATCCCAACGATCCGTGTTCGGATGAAAACAACTGGATTGCTTCTACCGATACTACTGGAGGAACCCCAGGACAAGTGAATTCGGTAAATGACCTTACCCCAGATACCCAAGCCCCAAACTTAAGTTTATTGGTTGCTTCAGCGCCCAATTACTTGCAACTGTGGTTTGATGAAGGCATGGATTCCAGCAGTTTAGTAAACGCCCTGTATCAATTCAGTCCGGCATTAACACCCAGTGTGATTTATGCCAACGGGACATACACCAACACGGTGATCCTACAGTTTTCACAATCCTTGACTCCGTCTCAAATTTATTCCATTACGCTAGAAAACGCCACCGATTGTTGGACAAATTCTCAGGCGCTTGTTGGGCAATTCGCCTTAACAGAAACGCCTTTGGCTGGAGAATTAATCATTAATGAAATATTACAGAATCCATACAATGGCGGTCAAGATTGGATCGAATTATACAATAATTCAAACAAGATGTTTAACTTAAAAAATCTTCAGTTTGCGAATTTCGATAACGACACCATTAGCAATTTTAAGGTGATTAATGAAAATCATTTATTGAAACCAGGGGCATATGCCGTGGTGGGAAAAGACTCATCCTTCGTGAAGCAGTATTATCCGTTCCATGGGGTCGGAACCTTTGTGTATGCTGAGTTACCTAGTTATAACAATGACTCAGGAAGCGTCTATCTATTCAATGAAAATCAAAGCCTACTCGACTTGGTGAACTACTCCAATGAATGGCAATTTCCATTATTGGATGACGTAGACGGCGTTTCGCTAGAGCGTCTTGACCCGAATGGGGAGTCAAGCAATGGAATGAATTGGCACAGTGCAGCGGAAGCGGTTCAATTTGGGACTCCTGGCCTAAAAAATTCGCAATATTTGCCGGTAACCGTGAATGGTTCATTTAGCTTGGAAGGCGAATTGTTTTCTCCGGACATGGACGGGTATTTGGACGTCATGCAAGCAAGCTATCAATTGGCACAAGCGAATTGCCTTGGTTCGGTAAGCATCTACGATGAACGTGGACGTCTGATTCGATCCTTGTTTAAAAATCAATTAATGGGAACCACGGGAACCTTTTCGTGGAATGGGGTCAAAGACGACCAAACGAAGGCTTCTATCGGGATTTATGTGGTGGTGTTCGAAGCCTTTTCATTAGATGGTGGATTAATCTTTTCTGGAAGAAAGGCCGTAACCTTAGCAGGCAATTTGTAAGATGTTTTCACCTGGGAAAAAAAATTGGATCAAAAAATTCTTTTCGCTGGTACAGCAAGAAGAAATCAATCTAACCGCAAACTTTCATCAAACGGAAGATAATCACGAGGAATTACTTCGAGAACTTTGTGAACACACAGGCATCCTTTACGGTGTTCCAAACAAGCAGTTGTATACTGAAACCTATGTAGGGTCAGCTACTCGAAACGAGAAGCTTCAAGTGCTCTTGTTTGAGTCCTTACTTTTCATCGATCGACTTCAACAAAAAGAGTCATTTAATAAAGATCAATTTATCGCTCGAGTAATCAATTTTTATCAAATTAAAGCGCACGGTTTTGATAAAAAATGGCATCATCTCATTAGTAAGATGGAAGAGACAAACCATTTAGAATCTTTTTTATCGGATCGCATTAAAGTTCACAGCTCGTATAGCAAGAAAAACTTTTGGTTTAATCACTTGACCAATGGGTTTTTATACTTGGATTTAATTCAATTTTATCGATCTGGTGAAAAGGGAAAACCGAAAGATCAAGAACAATACAACGAATGGGTTGAAGCCATCTTAACCTTAATTACTTCTATTAATTTTATTCATCCTGAGGCCGAGAAATTTTTCGACCAAACCATGTTTAAGAACCTCACCCTATCAGCAGAGCTGCCTAACGAATCCATAAATAAAATAACAACAGGAGCCGAGCAGGATAAGAATCAGCGCAAAGCGATTGAAATTATCACGAGTGAACCCATGTTGGCCGTGTTTACCTTTCACTTTTTAGTGTTTCTGTATCATGAATATCCATCGGAACTCTTCACCGATGACTCCTTCTTGCATAAATTTGGTAAACTTATCGGACTGAGTGAAGAACAAACGACGGAGGTGTTTTGGGAATGTAGAAAATCAATGAGTGAACATTCTTCTGAATTCTATCATTTAGTTACGGAATCTGAATCAAAAATACTAACAACCCACCTGAGCAGAAAATACCACAGAATTTTAGGTAGAAACAAAGATCGATTAATTCAGGAGTTAAAGGAAAGCAAAGAATTAGTGTATTTGGTTAGGCAATCTACCGTGAGGGAATTAACTCCTGAGGAGAAGGAAAAAGTTAAAACGCAATCCATGGACCTCATGAAAAGTGTTCCAAGCATTGGAATCTATTTACTTCCTGGCGGGGCCTTATGGTTACCCTTGGTGCTCAAACTGATTCCAGACTTGCTTCCGTCAGCCTTTAAAGAGAATGAAGTAGAGGAGAAAAAATAATTAGTCGGTTTTTGGCACTTCGTATTTCTTACTAAATCTACTTTTTCCACTTGCACTTCGATCCGCCGAGGCGGACTCAGTGTCCGTGGAAAAGTAAAAAAGTCGCTCATTTGAGAACACTTAATGATGGAAGCTCACTTCAATATTGAAACGTCCGATTAAAGAAATCTTTCGTTTTTTCAAGGATTTACTACCCTGACGTAGTACAATATTCGTTAATTTCATCAAGAAACCTTTATGTATTGAAAATGA
>JAIXRD010000230.1 GCA_027485365.1 Cryomorphaceae bacterium
CCGATTCCAAGAGAAGCGGCGGCTTGAATAAAATCATGATTCGCAACTGCTTGGTAAAACCCTAACATGACAAAACCAATATATACGTATTTATTAAATCGTGTTTTTATACTGCTATTGATTTGAATTTGATTACCAAATTTTAACCCTTTTTTCTGGAGCTAAATAAAGAGAATCCGTTGCTTTCACGTTGAATGCTTCATAGAATTCCGGGATGTTTCTAACCACACCATTAATTCTAAATTTAGCAGGTGAATGTGGGTCAGATGCTACTTGACTTCTCAAAGCTTCTTCACGAGATTTATCTAGCCAAACTTGTCCCCAACCAAGAAATACTCTTTGAATGCCGGTGTAACCGTCCATTTTAGGAGCTTCTTTTCCGTTTAGTGACATTTTGTACGCTTTAAGAGCAATGCTCAATCCGCCTAAGTCCCCAATGTTTTCGCCAAGCGTAAAACTTCCATTAAGGGTTAAATCTGGAAATGCTTTAAAACTGTTGTATTGGTCAACAAGGGCTTTTGTTCTTGTCTGAAATTCAGTCAAATCTTGTGGTGTCCACCAATTTCTCATTACGCCGTCACCATCAAACGTACTTCCTTGATCATCAAATCCGTGTCCGATTTCGTGCCCAATTACGGCACCAATTCCACCATAATTTACAGCATCTTCTGCAGCTAAATTAAAGAAAGGCGGTTGAAGAATTGCCGCTGGAAAAACAATTTCGTTAAGCGTTGGATTGTAATAAGCATTCACAGTTTGTGGATTCATTCCCCATTCAGCTCTATCAACAGGTTTCCCTAATTTGTTTAACATACGGTTGTATTCAAATTCGGTAGCTCTTGTTACGTTTCCGAACAAATCATTTTTAGCAACTTTTAATGCAGAGTAATCTCTCCATTTGTCTGGGTAACCAATTTTTATCATGAATTTATCAACCTTAGCAAGTGCTTCTTTTTTAGTGTTAGCGCTCATCCAATCCAATTCTTTGATGCTTGCTGCGTAAGCTTTAAGTAAATTTTTCACCATTGCCGTCATACGTTTTTTAGCTTCTGGTGTAAAGTGTTTTTTTACATATACCTTACCAACAATTTCACCCAAACTACCATTTACGGCACTAACAGCTCTTTTCCAATCTTCTTCTTGTTGTTCTGTTCCGTTCAATGTCTTTCCGTAGAATTCGAAGTTCTGTTTGTCTAAAGCGGAATTTAAATAATCCGCAGTGTGGTTTATCAAACCCCATTTTAAATACGTTTTCCACGTATCAATAGGTGTATTTTTGATGATATCGTTTAAACTTTTTGTATAAGCTACTTGAGCAATCACAATATTTTTTTCCTTAGCCACTCCTGCTTGATTTAACATAGCTGTCCAATCAAAATCTGGCATTAACGATTTTAAATCGCTTAACGCATATTTGTTATAAAGCGCTGCTGTGTTACGAGTGTCCTCTTTTTTCATGTGGCTGGTTGCTAACCTAGTTTCTAAAGCCATAACTTTAGCTGCACTTTCGGCCCCATTGGGTAATCCAACTAATTGCCACATTTTTTCGATATGCGCTACATATTTCTTACGAATGTCCGCCATTTTGGTATCATTCTGAAGGTAGTACTCTCTTTCAGGCAGTCCTAAACCACCTTGCCAAGTCATTAACGTATATTTTTTGGGATCTTTAAAATCTTCTGTAACAGCAACTGAAAAAGGAATTGATACTCCAGTTCTATTAGCTTTACCAAAATAAGTTGCTAAGTCTGTATAATTCGCAATAGCATCAATAGCTTTTAATTCCGATTGAATGGGAGTAACGCCTTTAGCATCTCGGTTTTTACGATTAATAAAAGAGCTGTAGTAATCTCCAATTTTTTGCTCGTCTGAACCTTCAGTAAAACTTCCTTTTGAAGCTTCTTCAATGATGGCTTTAACGTCTTTTTGCGATTTGTCATATAACATATCAAACGCACCAAATGATGCTTTATCTGCAGGAATTTTCGTGTTTTTAGTCCAAGTTCCATTAACGAAACGGTCGAAGTTATCGCCTGGTTTTACTGAGGTATCCATATTCTTTTTTATAATACCCGATACCAATTCTTCTTTATTGTTGCAAGATGCTAAAAGCACGGTTACTGCAAGAAGTGAGATTTTAATGTTTTTCATATGAGCTTGTTTTAATATTTAATAAAAAAAGAGGGCATGCAGTTTTAATTTTTCCGTCTACTTGTATTATTTTCTGCAGACAAAGCTTGTTATTTTTTGTTGTTTAAATCATTGAATATATCTAAAAACATCCACACCAATTGCATACCCATACACTTTACCATTGGCATCTTTGTAAATTCGGATTTTTCTCCAAAGAAACTAGCTCTATAAGTAGCGGTGTTGGCAAAAATTGCTTTTTTCTGTCTACATCCTCTTGTAAACCCCTCTTGGAATTAGTTTTAAAAGCAGGGCAATCAGGCGCCATCTTTTAGTGACATAAACGACCTTTCTTTTATTCACTATAGCTTTATACATCTGATCGACTGCTTTTTCGAGAGGCATTACCCAAAACAATCCTTCGCCTTTCGCCATTTTTGTATCTACAAGACCTGGACGAATATCCGTTATAAAAATGGGCATTTTAAGTTTTGCAGCTTTTTGTCGTAATCCCTCCGTGTAATTTATTTGATAAGCTTTTGATGCATTATAAGCAGGAGCTTGACGGCTGCCACGAATTCCTCCAATGGAACTTATTACCACCAAATGACCAGATTGCTGTTTTTCAAAATAGTTGAAGGTCCAATCTGCAATGGACGTAAACCCCACTATGTTGGTATCTATGGTTTGTTTTTCGATTTCAAAATCTAACGCTTCGTTTATTTCGCCTATTCCTGATGATATGACAAGTAAATCCAAGCCACCTAGTTCATTAGTCAATTCTTCAAACTGTTGAATGGATGAAGCGGTATCGGTTACGTCTAAAACTTTAGTCAAATAAGCATCGGGATTTTCATCTTTCAATTCAAGAAGCAAATCCTTTCGACGACCTGTTATACCAACTTTGCAATTGTTTGCTGCAAATAGTTCTGCAAGTCCTTTTCCTATTCCGGAAGTTGAACCAATAATGATGACCTTTTTCATGAATTACAAAATAACTTTTCGAATTGCACCAGGAGTAACACCAAATTGCATTTTAAATGCCTTTGAAAATGTAGGGGTGTCCGCAAAACCATAACGCAGGGCTGTAAAAAGAATTTCTTCGCCGCTCAACAGGTCTGTTTTAGCGAGCTCGAGCCTTTTGCGTTTTTGATATTGATAGGGCGAAATGCCAAAAGCGGCTTTAAATACCCGAATAAAGTGGTATTTAGAAATACCGGTTACAAGCGCCATGTTTTCTAACGACAAATTTTCAGTGATGCGTTCATCGATAAGGAGTTTAGCCTGAAGAATCGCTCTAAAAACCTCCTCATTTGTTACCTTCTTTTTGAAATCGAGATTAGACAAATGGTCGAACACAAAACGTTGATCGGTAATTATGGATTCTGCAAGACTGTAAAATAGCTCATTCTTTTGTAAATCGTTGGTAAATGTCCCCGTTTTTATCTTTTGATTGATTTCATTCAATGAATACCCCAAACTGGTATTCTTCACGTTGTACCGATTGACAAAAAACTGATCTGAAAGCAAAAACTCTTTCAATTCCGAACCATTCACATCATGAAATTCAGCTACTTCAGAAATAATTTCGGATGAGATATCAATACAGAGTCCTTGAACCATTTCAGCGTGATCAATCCGTACAATGGACTTAGTAGATTCATTCCCAATGATATACTCACCTGCATTCACTTTGTATTTTTTGTCGTTTGCGTAATAGATTTCTTCACCCGATGCAACATATTTTATACCTAAACCACTGAATGAGCATTCGGTCTCCAGCTTCTTGAAATTCGAAAAACGAATGGCATTTTTTTCGGTATCGGTATAGATCGTGTGGTTCATTAAAGGAGCAGTAAATTTACTATCAGCGAGTAAAATTAAATAAAATGAACACCAAGACAAAGCCTAATTTGGGAATGTTTGACAGAAATCACCTCACTAAATGCAAAAACCCATGACCAATTTTAGCATCTTTAGTTTTATATTTATACGTATAAACCCCATCCGCAAGCTCCTTTCCAGACGTATCCTTTCCGTCCCAATTGTTTTGGTAATTGGTTGTTGAGAAAACAACATTGCCCCAGCGGTTTAGGATGATTAATTCTGTATTCTCCTGTAAATTATCAATTTCGAAAAGATCATTTAACGCGTCGTTGTTGGGAGAAATCACGTTAGGGATAAGCAAGGGAGAATCTGGAATTACGGCCGGAGGATCATGAGGACAATCAACCAAGGTTAGCGTAAGTTCTAAGGTGTCTGTATAACATTGAAATTCCACAAGGGCTGAAACCGCATAGGTTCCGACATTAGAAAATGAATGGCTTGGATTTAAACTCATTGAAGTATTGCTTCCCCCGGAATTTGGATCACCAAAGTTCCAACTCACTTGATTTATGGATAAGCCCGTATTGATGGAAAAACTGGTCGTATTTTGCCAACAAGAATCGGGAAGCATCGTGATCGGAGGGCTTGAAAAGTTGCGTTCGGGCACCCTCGCAGGGAGTCCAAGCAAAACAAGTCCATTGGTCGAAAGCGCATTGCTCGTGTAATCACAAAAAGAACTATTCGGCGTATTAATCACATCCAACACATTGCTCCCTCCAATCGCTACGTATAACTTTCCGTCAAGGCCCTCCTCTATTTGAAAGGTTGGATTTGCCGGAGTGGCTATCAAGGTATGCGACGTGGCAATAGAAAGCGAATCATAAGCCGTTAGCTTGAGCTGATAAACTGAAATGTTGTTGGTATAATAAAACATGCTTCCGTCCGGTGAAAAACTACACCCGTATTTTCGAATAGGTGATGCTGGCGTGTTGTCGGTAACCTCAACCGTGATCGGATTGAATAATTGACCGCTTGCCGCATCAAAGGAATAAAAGTCAATTAATTTACTGTCGTCAATCGGCATAGCGATTCTATCTCCCGCATTATTAGCTTTCATGGAACCATAAAAAGGCATGCGCGGATCAAAATTAGAATTCGCACCTAAGAGTTCCGTTCCAACATTACTTATCACTGGAATTGGATCTACTCCACAGCCGTCCACTTTGTACGCCAAAAACTGCTTGCTTTCACGTTTATGCACAATCACCCAATATCCCCGAATATACTCACTGCGAACAACCGTTATCTTTTCCGATAGAAAATTCGTTAAAAAAACGTTTTTTTGGAGGGGGTCAACGGCTCCCATTCCATTGTTTTGATTCATATCAACCACCGTATAACGCAATCCATTATCCAACTGTGGAATGTCATATTCCAAATCGTCCAAAGTGAACACGTAATATTTCGAATTATCTTCTGGAAAAGGAACGATTAATGGACCTTGGGTACTAGACAAATAAGCCCCGCCAAATAGATTCAGCCCGTTCGGCATCACCGTGTGGCTAGCGTCCCAAACGCTCTGACCATCTGAATAAAAGAGCAATTGACCGGTGGCCTCATCGGATACGGTGGCACATTGTTCATTGCTATAGATTGCCGACGCTCCAGTTCCTACGGGAACACCTCCCGTAAAATCCACCCAACAATTATAACCAAATGTCCAATGGGAATTTTGAAGTTGTGCCTGAGCCTGACCCAAAAATAAGGTGAACAAGATTAAAAGTACCCGTTGATATACCATCTCGGACATAAAGTTAAATACTAAAACCTAAAGTTTTGACTCTTTTTGTTTAGATTACTCGATTATGATTGTTCAACGGCTCCTTCAAACTTGACAATAAGCACCTTTGATTTTTTTTTTGAGGTACAGAAAAATCACCTCACTAAATGCACAAACCCATGACCACTTATACCCGTTTTGGTGGTGAATTTATAGGTATAGACGCCATCCACCAGCTCATTTCCTAAGGTGTTTTTCCCATCCCAATTGTTTTGGTAATTGGTTGTTGAGAAAACCACATTACCCCAGCGGTTTAAAATGATTAACTCCGTATCTTCTGGTAAATCTTGTATTTCAAAAAGATCGTTCGTGCCGTCTCCATTGGGTGTAATGACATTTGGGAATTCAAATGGTAGAATCGGTATTATGGTATCTGAGCAATCAACCACAGTTATATTCTGAGTAACGGTTTCTGTGTAGCAATCAAATTGAACAATAGCATTAATCTGATACGTTCCTGTTTCAGAAAATAGATGACTTGGGTTTAAAGACGAAGAAATATTACTTACTCCAGAATTTGGATCGTCAAAATTCCAATTTATTTGATTAATCGGTGATGCTGTTGCAACAGAAAATGAAATATCACTTTGCAAACACGAATCAGGAAGAAATGTTATGGTTGAGTTAGCCGCAAATCCTCCAAGTGGGACTTGAGCAGGCAAACCGAGTTGACATGTTGCAGGACTGAAACTGACGGCATTTACTACGTAACCACAACCTAAACCCAATAAATTAGGATTTGAGATTTCATCCAACCTTGCGGTATTTCCTATGGCAACATACAATCTATTGTTTGGGGCTTCTTCGATTTGAAAACAATAATTATTGTTGGGTTCAAGTAGGGGAGAATAAATCAAGGTAATTGAAGAAGCTATAGCAGCCGAAGTATAGGTACTCAGGTCTAATTGATACACAGAATTCATATTTGTGTAGTAAAATTTTGAACCATCGGGAGAAAAACAAGCGCCATACTTTCTGAGAAAAGGTGGATTTGAATCATCTGTAACATTGATCGTTAGTGGGTTACTTACAACTCCCGTTGTCTTGTTGAAATCGAAAAATTCTATGCGATCACTCCAATCCACAGGCATTCCGATCCGATTTCCATCGGGAGACGCATCCATTGCTCCTGACCAAGCTTCATTCGCACCGAAGGGAGCACTCGCAAAATTTGAACCCACGGTACTTACAACAGGTTGTACAGTAACACCACATGCATCAATTTTCCAAGCTAAAAATTCATTCGCATTCTTTTTATGAGCAATCACCCAAAAACCTTGTATTTCAGTACTTCTAATAACAATCAATTTTTCGGTCAAGTCGTTTGCCAGTGGGGTATTCACAGATACTACTTGTACATCTCCAAGTCCTCCATTCAATGTCATGTCAACCACACTATATCGCAAACCATTGTCAACAACGGGACTAGATGAAAGAGCCTCCAGCTCTTCGAGTGTGAATATATAATAACGCTGGTCATCCTCAGGAAAAGGTACGATCAACGCTCCTTGGGTGCATGAGTTATAAAGTCCACCCAGCAGACTTGAACCATTTGGCATAACCTGATTGTTGACATTCCATACCATTCTGCCATCCGTGTAGAAGAGTAACTGTCCCGTGGAAGGATCCGATACACTTGCCGTTGATTCATTAGAGTTGATGGCTGCATTGCTCGAACCAATTGGAATTGTACTTGAAAAATTTACCCGAGCTCCATATCCGAATACCCAATTATTATTTTGTAATTGACCGAAAATAATGGGTGGTTGCAGTATGAAAATCAGGATCAGAATAAGGGAATATCTTTTTAAAATGAGCATATAAATTATCGAATTAAATGCACAAACCCATGACCTCTTATACCAGTTTTGGTTGTGAATTTATAGGTATAGACGCCATCCACCAGCTCATTTCCTAAGGTGTTTTTCCCATCCCAATTGTTTTGGTAATTGCTTGTTGAGAAAACAACATTACCCCAGCGGTTGAGAATGATGACTTCCGTGTTTTCGGGTAAATTTTCAATTTCAAACAAATCGTTTATACCGTCACTGTTTGGAGTGATTACGTTCGGAAAAGAAAAGTTATTCTCATTGTCACAATTTTCAAATTCGATAAGCAACTGATCAGCACAGATATTACCCTCCCCGCAAGTTCCAGATATGAAAGTTAAAGAAGTGACATTACCAAAACTTTCATCACATAACACACTTCCTAATTGCGCTCCGGTCTGTTTATCTATTTCAACCAATGTTGCTGACGGACTTACAGCCCACAACTTGTTTTGTATTTCATCATAGGCAAGGCCGCGCATTCCCGAGGCAGTGTTTCCAATCAAGGAAATGGACGCATTGGATGGATTGATCTGATAGAGTTTGCCATTGTCTGTTATTCCATAAAGCAGATCTAAGTCCGGGTCGTATGCCAAACCGTTAAATCCATCGTCAGGCGTGTAGAAAAATCCGTCATTAGCCACAAGATTCAGATTTCCGATTGTATCAAGAGCACCAGTCACCGGATTTATGCTGTAGAGCAATTGATCTAATAATTGCCCGGAATTTATTTCGGACATCCCGACAGCGTAGAAAATGTCGTTTTCATTGTCGTATTCCCCGGCATAAAATTGATGGTTCGGGTAGCTAAAAATGTCGTCAACAGCTCCTGTCGTTGGATTGATACTCGATAGCATTGGAGCGGTAACTATATTTGAAAGGCCGTATAAGAGACAATCTGCAGATCTAAATCCCATAGCCGTCCAGTCTTTTCCAGTGTTTTCCTGAATAGAGTCGATACTTCCATCTAACGGATTGATGTAAAACAAAATGTCCTCACTGGAATGATCGTAGGCAAGAAGTCCAGAAGGTACAGTTGTTGTAGACGCCAGTGACACCTCCAAACCAATTAGCGAGGAACCGGAATTGTATTCATTTTGTGATGGGATATAAAGCGGATTTGCAACGGTATTGGAAGGTAAAAAAGTCCCGCTTCCAGACCATTCTAAATTACTTATGTTCTGAAAACCACTCAAATCAGCTCCCAGCTGAATGGTATCATTCAAACATGCTGCAATAGGGTCTCCCAAATCGAAACCTTCACAAGGAGAAGGTGATTCA
>JAIXRD010000181.1 GCA_027485365.1 Cryomorphaceae bacterium
AATGCTGAAATTTATTCCACTGAGCACAGGTACATCCAAGCGTTGAGGGTATTGGAAATGAACATCTTCCAGGCGAATATTTCCTAATAACGTAGGTTTTTTAGTCCCGTCAACTAATTCTCTTTCAGTGGCCGTATTCATGATCTCGACAAGGTTTTCAACCGCGCCAAGGGCCTTTTGAATGTTTGCATATAATTCTGGCAGAGAACCGATACTCGCCCCCATTAAGATGGTAAATAGAATAAACTGATAAAAGCCTTCTTTTGGTAGCGTAGGATGAGCTCCTTGTGTCATAATCATTCCTTGCCAAATAATAAATACAATGGCTCCGAAAAGACAGAAAATGATAAAGGATACAAAAACGCCCCGCCAAATGCCGCTCTTAACATTCAAATCGCGCATTTTTTGAGTATTTATTCTAAAACGATTTAGGTTGAATATTTCATTCGTAAAGGCTTTAACATTGGCTATTCCACTTAGGGCTTCTTCAATGATTGAATTAGATTCGGCGGTGAAATCTTGTGCATTCTTGCTTAATTTACGAATATACCGACCAAAAATTACAGCGATAATTGCCATCACAGGAACAGTCCCCAGCATGATTAAGGAAAGTTTCCATGAGATGAATACTAAAAACGTGATTCCACCAACAACAATAACCAATTGCCGGAAAAATTCTGCGATCGTCGTGCGCATAGTTTCTTGAATTTGTGTGATGTCCGAGGCTATGCGGCTTGTCAATTCACCTACTTTGTGCGTATTGAAAAAATCCATCGGCATGTATATCATGCGCTCAAATGCATCATTACGCAAATCTCGTAACGCGTTTTCAGTAACGTTGTTAAATAAGACTACCCTAAAAAAAGAGAAAAGCGATTGAACGCCGAATAGAATAAACAGCGCAAATGCTATTCCGTTGACTGAGTTTTTAGACAAGACTTGTCCAATCGTATCCACTGAACTTCCTCCAGAATCTGCACCCAACAACCCTCCCATCAAGTAGGGAAATACAAGTCCCGCTAAGGTGGATAGCACTAAAAATACCCATCCAATACTATATGAAAATAAGTAAGGTTTTAAATAAGAGAGTAAAAAGCGTAGTTTTTTTGAAGCACTAATCTTCTTGGTATTTGGTTGTTTGGATGACAAGGCGTTCAACTTTTATGGATTGCTATGCAAAAATACCTACTTTTAGGGGAGTGAGGAATAATTTCATTTTTTTTATCAAAACAATTTGAATTACTGAAAAATATCTTATATTTGCACTCCGTTTTTCGGTAGATATTTAAAGACAAGACGATGAAAAGAACATTTCAACCTTCACAAAGAAAACGAAGAAACAAGCATGGTTTCCGAAGTAGAATGGCTACCAAGAATGGTCGTCGTGTATTAGCTGCACGTCGCAAAAAAGGAAGAAAGAAACTTACGGTTTCTGATGAACCACTTCACAAAAGATAGGATTAAACTAATTATATCAAACCCTGACCTTTTCGTCAGGGTTTTTTTTTACAATTTTGTTTTAAAGGATTAAAAATGAAAAGATATTTATTGTTTGTATTTCTGTTGAGTGTTGTGTTCGAAGGGTTTTCTCAAGGGATTGAATTTCAGTCCCCAAGTAAAAAAACGATTTTTAAAATCACAGGGTTTGGAGATTTATATTTCGGTAAACATTGGGATAATTACAATAAAAAGGAGTCCTTTCTGTATAACCATAAAGTCAATAATAGGCTCAGAACAAATTTACTTCTGGTAAAAGGTGAATTGAATCGTAAAAGATTTCGTGCAACTGTGGGTTTGATGACGGGAGATTATAGTCAATACAATTTAGCGGCGGAGCCTTCTTGGGCAAAGCCACTGAATGAAGCCTATGTGGGCTTTAAGCTTTCAAAAACAAAAAATATTTGGTGGGACGCTGGAGTTTATAGTTCCTATATTGGAATTGAATCAGCCGTGTCATCGGATTGTCCAACCTTAACTCGGAGTTTGGTTGCAGAAAACTCACCTTATTATCTGAGTGGTACTCGTATTGTATATAGTAGTGACAATAAAAAACATGAAGCAGGTGTCCATGTATTGAATGGATGGCAGCGTATTGGATGGGATCCTGCGATAATTAAACCAAGTGTTGGCGCACACTACAAGTATAATTTTACTGATAATCTATCCTTAATGTATGGAGCCTTTTACGGATCAATATATCCAGATAGTTTATCCATAAATCGGTTTTATCAACATGTTAATGTCGCATGGAAGAAAGGGAACTGGGAAACATGGGGAACGCTTGACTTGGGTATCGAATCTGGTAAGATTTGGGGTGCTGCGCAAGTGATGAATCGCTATACCTTCAACGCTCATTGGAGTTTGGCACAACGCTTAGAAGTTTTTTATGACCCGGATAACCGTTGCGCAAGAATTGGTGAGGTAGATAAAACAATAATTGGTGGGTATACCCTGTGTCCTACCTATCAATTAATAGAACAGATAGCCCTTCGTTTAGATACTAAATTTCTTCAAGCTTCTGAAAATATTTTAAAAGGTAAATCGTGGGATTTACAGTTTAATCTGGGTCTTGGTGTACGGTTTTGATATGGCTTTCATATTACTTCAAAAAATCAGCCTCAATGATCTGAAAGCGATTGGATTGAAGGATAGGGAGTAAGGTGTTGTATATTTCACTGTGTTTTGAGGTAGACCATCCACTTTTGTTGGTTTTAACTAATTCGTCATATTTCTTTTCATACTGAGAAATCATGTTACCGAAATTTCTTCGAATGGTTTGATAAATTAGCTTGAACATATAATCGTTTTTTAGCTCATTATAAAGCTCTGGGTGGTGAGATTTGGCATAGAGTAAGTATTCTTTTATAAAGAAATCAAATTCATAGAAGGCATCTGCATTGGAAATGAATGTGCTTGGCCATTCACACGCAACTCTGGTAGGGTATTTTTCTTTAAATAAATGGAAAATATCGAAAACAACTTTTGATCCATGATAGTAGGCATTGAATTCTTCCATTAGGCCAATGATGCCGCTACTTTGGGTTGATTGAATGGGTTTGGCTATCATGTACGTATCGAATCTGAATGTTCTTAAATTGGTTGGAATTTCATTTACCACGTCAATGCTCGGGAAAAGGGGATTTTTGGGGTAAACTAGGTAATATTGGATGTTTTCATCAATGTAAAACCCCTCTGTTAGGTTTAGTTTATCAATTTTTTCTCCACGTTTGGCAAACATGTATGGAATTTGGCTATCCAACCCATGTGTGGTTTCATGAACGGTGGTTGATATGGAAGATAGAAAGCTGGCGGTGTCTTTTAGTTCGCAAAATTCCAGGTGATGCATACCAAACGAGGTTGAGTTGCCTCCAAACGAAATAGAGGAACCGTTTTTGTGAAATGTATTCACAATATTATATCCGGTATTGGAATACGAAAGCAATTGATTCATTGCCCATTCTTGGGTTAGTTGACTAAAAGAAAGGCTTATTCCACCGACCAAACTGAATGCAGTTGAAAGAAAACGAAGCATAGCGCAGCATTAAAAAGTTAGGTAGGGGTATTGTCATGTTTTCTATAAACATTAATTTTTCATTTAGTTACATCAGTCTCAATCAAACCTTAAATCTCGGGTTAACCTCCATGATAGTTGGAATAAGGGTCGAATCTACCGATATTAAAACATGAATGATCCAGCATATCGATATGGTTTTTTTTATCATGATGATGACGGATTCACCTGAAAATAAATCTGTACCTGGTTTAATTTTGGAAACAAAAGGGGACATACGCCGTTTTGTTGAGGGCCTGTGTCTTCGCGACCTTGGTCAGGAGAAACGCAAGACCCTTCGGGGAGATATGTCTGATAAGACATCGAATCAACTCATTGATTTGCTACAAGATCAGTGCTTCAAAGTTTCTTAAGGTCCTTTACGAGTGAGTTTTATCGTTTTTAATACGTCATTAATTATGATGGTGCATTCGAATTATATTCTTGAATTTTCAAGTATAATTTATTAAAGGGCAATTTGATAAATGTCTGATGTATTACGTTGAATTCCATGTTTTACAAATCCATGGTCTTTAGGAATATCTTCAATCAGTGAAAAGACCTTGCAATCGGAAGGGAGTCCTGTGAAAATTAAGGTGAATCGGGTGTATTCATCACTTGAAGGCATCCATTGGGGAGCGAGCGTGATTCCTTTCCAAGATACTAAGGGACAGTGTTGACCACTTTCTGTTTTCAAATAGGTGCTTTTCCAAATTCGAACATAGGTGCCGTTTGGGCTATGCAAGGAACAATGAACAATTACCTGTTTTTCGGTGACCTCAAAGGTTTTTATTTGTTCATCAACGGCAACTTTTTCCTTGATTTTAGTACATTCTAACGGATCGCTCATCTTGGGATTTCTACAAAAATAAAGGTAATGTTGCAATGTGACGTGGATTACAAATTGTATTTTTGAACATCATGGATTCACTAACACAAATTGTACTGGGAGGTGCTGTCGGAGAGCTTATTGCAGGCAGGCGAATGGGCAATAAAGCCGTGCTTTGGGGAGCGATAGCTGGAACCATTCCAGACCTTGATGTGTTCTTTCGTGTGTTTTTTCATCCGATTGAGGCGGCATTGGTTCACCGTGGCTTTTCACATTCCCTGCTTTTTTCCATCTTAGCATCCCCCGCGCTTGGTTTGATAATTAATAAAGCTACTAAAGGAAATCACGGATTTTGGTTGTGGACCAAGCTGTTTTTCTGGGGAATAGTTACTCACCCGATACTCGACATGTTTACCAATTACGGAACCCAATTCCTATGGCCATTTGAGGCTAGAATAACCTTCAATTCGGTATTTGTGATTGACCCCTTGTATACGGTTCCCTTTATGGTACTGCTCATTTGGGCAATGCGCTTGGATAGAAATAGCGCAAAACGAAGAAGACTCAATCGAATCGGATTGATTTATTCTACATCCTATTTGGTCATTGGGGTACTTGTTAAGTGTTATGTTTGGTATGATGCAACTCAATATATGAGCGAGAAACATTTTAAGGTCAATCGAATGATGGTTACGCCAATGCCTTTTACCAGTTTTTATTGGTATGTGCTAGGGGAGAATGAATCCGAATATATAGTTGCTTACCGCTCATTGTTCAATGCTACCATAGATGAGAAACCAATGGTTTTAAGGCGAGGACCACATCGAATTAATGAACTGAAATGGATAGGAATAAATCAAACTAAAAACTTACACCGAGTAACAAATGACTTTTATTTAATCGAAAGCAAAAAAAACAAACTGATTGTCTACGATTTGCGTTTCGGTTTATTAAGCAAGTTTACCAGAGAAAAAATAAATGCACCATTAATGGGATTTGAATGTTCGATGTTACAGCATCGCATTATTCGCACCACGATGCATCGTCAAGCGCAATGGGATAAGGTAGATTTTGGATATTACACCCAATGTGTTTTCGGAAAATCAGCTCAATCCAATGAGCCTGTTTTAAATAAATAACCTGACGATCAACATAAGGTTTGTGGGCTTGACGGAATGGATCTCGAATGAAAATATTCGGCAAAAAAAAAACCCTGACATTTATCGTCAGGGTTGTGGGCGAAAGGTCTGAAATATCGAACCAACTTAGGCACGATATTGAGCGAATCGCCAATTCAACTTTGAAGATTTAATATCGGTTCAATTTATTCGGATGACTTCATTTCTGAATTAAACTTGAATATTAATTCGGACCATTATAAAATATAAAAGCCATGCTTATAATATTCTGAATTCGTCAATGAATTGGTGCATGACATTGTAATCACTTCTATTAAGTTGCAAGAGTTAAGGGCTATACACCAATTATAGCCAGGATTCCAACCATCATCAATTATATCATTTAAAATACCTCCATACCAAAAGGGATTGCATGAAAATGGTGTCAATTCTAATAATTTGATATGACTAGCATCCTCCGGTTTGAATTCAGGATTTGGAAGACCAGTTTTACTAAACGAAACAACACGGCCAATGATTTTTGGAAAATCTATGTTTTGTATAGTTACACTTGAAATAGATGTAACAATTATGGACGTGAAACTTGACTGATCCATTATAATTGTATCTCCAACCTGACAGTTAAAATCCATCAATACTTTTGGATTCAGATCATTTATATTTTGATAATACAATCCTCTTTTCTCTTCAAATGAATATCTATAATAACCTTGAATTTGTTGCCATGGAGTATAAAGGAGGGTGTCATAACAAGGAATTTGGCCCAGAAATAAGGTGCTTTTTAAAAAAAAAAAAAAATACTTATCGCCACTTTCAATACCTGGAATCAATCTTAATCTGTGTTTTTGACAGCTATGATAAGAACCACAAACTCCATTCCATGTAGCGAAGTTAAACTCAATTTCTGTTTGATAATTAGTAAATTCAGTAATAAACTTTTCCTTTAGTTTTGAATCCTCCTCAATTTTGCTAATATTCTCTTTTTTACAAGAAAATATTATGAGGATGAGAATAAACATAAAATTCTGCTTTTTCATCTTTTTTTCATAGAACGAATCATTTATTCTTTTATTTTATTGCACAACAATTGAATTGGCTTTTTATTAATCACCACAAAATCCATTTGGCGGATAGACTCCTCGCCCATTAAAAATTGAACAAAAAAAACCTGACATTTATCGTCAGGGTTGTGGTCCCACCGCGCTTTCGCATAGCTATAGCGGAGCAAAGCTGGGCTCCCGCCGCTGGCGGATAAAATTACTCCCTTTGGTCGTGAAATCGCTTCGCTAAGTGCTCGCCCATTAAAAATTGAACATAAAAAAACCCTGACATTTATCGTCAGGGTTGTGGTCCCACCTGGGCTCGAACCAGGGACCACCTGATTATGAGTCAGGTGCTCTAACCAACTGAGCTATAGGACCAAAGTTACTTTGTGTAACGTATTTCACTTATCCTTCGATAAGGGTGCAAAAATAAACTTTTCTTTTTACAAGAGAAAACGGATTAAATAACTTTATGCCATGTTTATGTATTTTCACTTCTTATTTTAGATAGTTCTCTATTGAATTTAATTAGTTAAATATTCAATTTGCGAATGAAATAGCGTGTTACGCATCGATTTTTCTCTTTATTTTAGCGTATGATTAAGGTACACATAAAAGGATTGTTGATTACAAGTCTTGGTTTGCTTATTTTTCAAATACTATTTTCATGTAATTCCGATAGATCACGCCTTCCGTTGGATTCCAGCTTATCAAGTCGGGATATGTTGGATACCAATAAATCGGTTTCCCAAAATAATTCACCTAACAGCAAGCTGTTAGATAAGACATCCAAGGCACAATGGAATAATCCCGTAATGAATCCCATGGGAACAGATATTGGTCGGATGGTTCGTGGATACTTTTTAGTTGGGGATTTCGATAAGATGCTACATTTTGTTATCACGCCCCCGTGTTACTCGAAAAACCAGATCACGCGCATTCTGAGGAAATCGTCTTGGGGCTATTCGTTGAAATGGAATAATGTTGAATGGTTGGATGATCACACCTTTGTTTTAAGCTATCGTACGGAGAAAAACAAGACCTTTGCTGTTGACCAATATATTGGGCGTGTTATTAACGACACAGCAAAGTTGATTTTGTTTCCAGAAAAGCAGGATTTATTTCCATATTACGGGGATGAATCCTTAGATGACCCTTGCAAGTAATAATTATTTGTCGGTTCGAGTCTATTTTCAATTCGAAGATTCTAATATACTCATATTTCGAAGCCCCCTAAAAGGCATTTTCGTTGATAATATATAATCAAGCAATAGAATTAAATCTACTCTTTTATTCCGGTACGAATTGCCTTACAAGCACCCTATTTTTTCGAAGTTGAGTCAAGAATATTTCCTGCGGAATTTCTATTGCCCCGAGCATCTCCGTGTGGTCATTTAAATATTGTGAATCCAACACCATAAAGTCATTTTTACGTAACATGAGCATCAGGTGATGAAATGCAATTTTAGAGGCGTTAGACGCATGAGAAAACATAGATTCTCCAAAAAATACGGCACCTAGTTGCACACCGTATAAGCCGCCAATTAATGTATTTTCCTTAAATATTTCAACGGAATGAGCAAGGCCTCGGTGGTGCAATCCGATATAAGCGGATATCATGGATTGGGTTAACCATTGTCCGTCAAAGGGATTTCTAGGTTTGCTGCATTCATTGATGACTGCATCAAAATTCTCATTTATTTTTACAGTGTAATTTGCTTCGTTTAGCAAGCAGCGAAGCGATTTTTTGGGTTGATAGGCGTTAATGTCAAATACTGCTCTATGGCGTGGATTGTGCCAGGTGATTACACCCAATTCATCGGCCATCGGAAAATAACCTTCAAAGTAATTGTTATAAAGTACCTCCCATGTTATAGGAGATTGATCCAAGGACATAGAATATTAACTAATGGCAAATAAAAGCAAAAGAACACCTACTACTGCAAGTAATACTAAAAAGATAATGACATTCACGCCACAGCCCAATCCTTTACGCAGCGAATCCTCTAGACTACCTCCGCCAAGAAAATAGATTAGAAAAACAACGGCAGCTACAATTAATGCAACTTGTAACATGAGGTGAAATCTTGTTAATATATACTACTGTTAAAGTTAGGAAAAAAATATATGTTAATCGACTAAGTAACATTAAGCTACCATTTTAGCTGAAATCCCATATTGAAGTTATAGTATAATTGTTCAATAGGAAGCGGTCGGTAAGCATCGAAATTATGGTCGTAATGCACTCGGATCGCGAGGTGTTTTGTAACGGTGAAGAAGATGTTTGCGTCAATAAACCAGCGAGGTGTCAAAAAATGCTGAAACTGATTGTTCATCGGGAATTGAACAAATGTACTCCCACTAAAATCAATACCGTCTTTCAATTTAAATGCAGTTTTTGCGGTCAAGTTTAATCTTGGAATGGCTCTGTAAACCACGGTTAGGGAATCTTCTGAAAATGCAAAAGCAGTTAATGTTGGATTCCATTTTTCATATTCATAAAACACGCCAATTCCAGCATATAAATCATCGGTTTTGTCTTCCCAAAATTTAAATCTAGCATTACATCCTGCCAGCCCACGATTCTGAAGCCCCCACACGCCATTCCATTGATATTGCATGTAAAAGTCTGGGTAAACCCTGCGCTTATCATTATCTCTTAACCGCATTTGCATATACCCATTGTTTTCAAGAATTGTCCCGCCATTAAACGCCGCATCGGTTTGCGCCAGTGTAATCCAAACCAAGCTGTTTTTCTTGAAAAAAAAGTCGTTCTCCAGTTGGCTTGAAAATTCAATCAAGTCACGTTTTTGCTTATCCAAACTAAACCCAAAATTCAAAGAGAAAATATTTCTACGAAACACAGTATCTTCCACATTTTCACGGTCTATGTTTAATACTTGACTGAATACCCTTGGGACTAAACTGCAGATAACAAGTATTAATGAAATTTTATTCATTTACAGCGCTTTTTTATGTCAGGAATAGTTTGATTCGTACTGCAGGTTAAGACCTTGTTAACACCTGTCTAGTCCCTTCTTCTATTCGTTCACAAATATCATCAAGGGGTAAATCATTGTCATCGGTTCCGAACGGATCCTCTATTTCCTCGGCCAGAATTTCCATAGAGACAAGGGCATAAAATACAAAGGTTGATATCAAGACAGACCAATATTCGAATAACTCTACGAAGGCCAGTGGCATCGTGACCACATAAATAAAAATGAATTTCTTGAAAAACAAACTGTAAGAAAAGGGAATAGGAGTATTAAGAATACGCTCACAGGCTCCTAAGCTATCAATCAATTGGTCCAAATGACGACTGAGTTGTTGCCACTGAATCGAGTCAATGCGATCCGTTGTCCGCAATTCATGCAAGGCTTTGCGTAGCTCATGTGCTATCCATAACGGTTGATTACCTACTGAGGCTGATTCATCCAATGGAAATGGAAGATCAAGTTTATTCCGTCTTAAGTGCTCTTTCATACTTTTAGAAAAAGCAATGATTAATTCTGTATAATGGGTTCGCTCCGAGGCATTTAAATCAAGCGAGGACAGCAAGCTCGATAAATTCCGCGTATCATTTACTACAGATCCCCATAGTTTTCGGCCTTCCCACCATCGATCATATGCCGTATTCGTGCGAAACACTAAGAGTAATGAAATAACAAAACCCAACAATGAATAGACCGAAGTTAAATTCTTTAGAACCGATGAGGTGGGGTAAAAATGCAGTTCTAGCGCCGTTATTATGGCTGTTAGTACTGCAATGTATATAAGTTCCTTCCATAAAATACGAACGGTGTCGCTCCTATGAAAAGAAAATATAAAAGTCAACCAACTTTTGGGATTGTATTTGATCATTCCTTGATTATTTGAGTTTTCTGTTTTACCTGATCTTTAGTTGTTTCAATAAAATAGACCCCCTTGACCAAAGCCTCAAGTGTTAATAGGGTGCCACTAGGCATTGCCATTTTTTCAACTGCTACTTTTTGCCCATATAAATTGAACACGGAAATTTCTTCGGGATTAAAGTTTTGGATACATACTTGGTTTGAACATGGATTAGGATATATACTAATCTTTGAAAGCGATGTTTCTTCCAGTCCTACACCAATCCCAGGAAGTTCCGTCCACTTAAAGATTTTAGGTAAACCTAAGGTGTCAAAACTCATCTCCGCAATGGCTAACTTACCGCCTTTACCTACCCAAGAATAACTGTGAGTAGTATCCGTTGAGGTGCTTACCAAGGTCCATGTAGGAGGAAAGAGGGGTTGAGCCCAGATTGAATCACTCAATACTTCCATCGTATGTATACGCAATACATCATATGTACCGTGAGGGGTAGTAAGTTGTCCCCATGCATCGGTTGTGTCGTGCACAAGCGAGGTGCGCTTGAATTGAATTTGACTGATCAACGGGTTGATTGCTTGACCCGGCACGGTAACGTTGATTCCATAAGTATCGCTGAAACTAGATCCAAAGGTTCGAGGAAATTGATGCAAGGTAAGGTCCGGATTAAATACAGCATTAATTACTCCGGTACCTAGTAAATCCCCAGAGATTCCCTGTGTGCTAAAGCTTTGCGGATTTTTATTGAAATACAAATAACTCGCGTTGTCATTGGTCATGGCTATATTTGAAGATCCAAATTGGTTGCCATTCGGCGTAGAGGCTACGGACACTACCGTTGTATTTTCGGTAATCACATAATTGCTCAAGGCAGTGAAATTCCATGTTTGGTTCGGACCGCTTCCGCCAGGGCCAGGCAATACCGTCATGGTATCGCTTTTTCGAGGAATATAATCTCCAACAGAGGGCATGTCTGTTTGGTCTATACTGATTTGTCCCCACAACAAGGGGCTCATAAATACGATGGGTAAGAGTAGTAGTAGTTTCATAGGGTTAATCGTTAAATTATGTTCGCTGTTTTTTAAATCGATAGGCACCCATTCCCAGGATTCCTAAGAGAATGGTAGCAAATACAAGATGGGCCGTTTGTACAAGGCCCGGTAAATCAAAATAAGCTAAAAGCACGCCAGCAAAAAGTTCAATGCTTAAGATCACGAAGGCCCAACGAATAATACTGAGTTTAGATTCTTTCTCATTTTTCCAACCTAAATAAAATAGTAAAATGAGCACTAGCCAACTGAAGCTTCGGTGTATCAAAAACTCCATTCCAAACTTATCACTCCAAGCATCTCTACCCAACCCTTGCTTGGTAAGTTCATCAATATACTCTCGAACCTGTGTGCCTAAGAACATTTGATAAAAGGTAATAGCAAAAATTGCCCACCAAATATAAAATATTGTGCTTTTTACTTTTATTGTTTTCTGGTGTCTTGGTGAAATTCGGTAAATCAGGTACAATTGAATTAATAATATGACTAAAGCTAAAAACATATGCACGGTGATGGTCCAAGGTACCAAATTGGTTGCTACCACGATAGAACCAAACCAAGCTTCGATGCCCATTAAGATTAAATTTAAAAACGATAGGCCAATTAGCCAAAACGAACGATAATAAATTAGGCTCCAAATGAATCCAACTAACATAATGTTCCCGGCAAGAAATCCTAGCAACCGATTGATGTATTCCGTGTATGTTCTAGCTGCATTAAACGGCTCCTCTTTGAGTAAGGTACGGTCGTTTTTGATTTTTTCTGCGGTTTCTTTCATGCCAATCGACGTGAGAAGCTTACAGAATTTCACGGCTTTTTTTGCCCGCTTCTCTTGGAAAATAGCCAAATAATTGGATGGGAGCTGTTCTTCTGCGGTTGGTGGAATCCATTGTCCGAAACACTTTGGCCAATCTGGACAGCCCATCCCAGAACCGGTGATTCGCACAAAACTACCGGCACAAATTACTAAAAATAGACTAATCAATGCCACCCATTGAAAACGAAGAAAACTCCTTGAAAATTCCATAGTCAAAAGTACGGTTTTGATTTATTCGAATGCCTATTAATTCCGTTAAAATTCTTTGTAAAACTAAGATTCAACGTGATGATAAATACCGGATTACCTCCGCCGCACCATGCAAGCCAAAGAGAGCCGGCATGTAACTAATGGTGCCATAAAACGACTTCTTGAACTTTGTCCCGTCTGTCATTTTAAGCGATTTTTTATCTTGGAGTTCCGAAGAAAACACGGCTTTTATACCCCGAAGCGATGCTCCTTGTCGTTTCATGCGCTTTTTAATATGAGCCCCTAACTTGCAGTTGTGTGTATCGGCCAAGTTAACAACTTTCACGGTCGATGGATCGGATTTCCCTCCAGCCCCTAAATGGCTAATGATCTTGATTTTTAGTCGTTTACAGGCGAGTAACCATGCCAGTTTCGGACTTACAGAATCAATGCAATCCATCACATAATCTGGTTTGTATTCAGCTAAGAGCTCCCATACGCGTTCAGGAAGCACAAATTCTTCAATGATATGCAGCTTGATTTCTGGATTGATGTC
>JAIXRD010000267.1 GCA_027485365.1 Cryomorphaceae bacterium
AAAAATCATTGGATTACCCTTAGATTAGACTCCTTACAGGTGGATATCGCGTTAGTTCTTAAATTAATTACTGAATCACATGCTATTGTTTACCAAGGGCTAACTAAAAAAGCAAGAAATGCCTTTGAGAATTGATAAGTTTATTTGGTGTGTTCGTCTAACGAAAACTCGTTCTCAAGCCACGGAGTTAATCTCAAAAAAGAAAGTGCTTTGTAATAATGTTCCCATAAAAGCAGCAAAAGAAATTAAGGTGGGGGATACTCTTTCTTTACAAAAATCTAACGCATGGTTTTCTTATCGCATCCTCTCCTTGACGGATAAACGAATTGGGGCACCCTTGGTAATTTCATTTATTGAAGACATTACACCTGAGGAGGAGCGTCAAAAACTGAAAGATTACTTGGCTTCTCAACGTGCTTATCAGCATTTAGGTACAGGGAAACCAAGCAAAAAGGACAGACGGCACCTCACCAAGTTTCTTGAGGGAGACGAGAATAGTACCCTAGACACCTAACATTAATTTAACATTTTGTGTATCTTTGAAAGTAATGCATCAAAGAAGGTTACTCGTTTGTATTGGTTTATTGTTTATAAGCATGGGGTTCACTGTTGCGAATGCACAGGGATTTCAAGTGAATTTTCAAGGTCAAAAGCAACAGGGAATGGGGTGTGCTGGGTCAGGTTTAATACAAGATGCCTCTACCTTGTTCTTCAATCCCGCAGGCGCTTCCTTCGTTTCAACGTCGCAAGTGAATGTTGCAACAACGCCAATTTTTGCAAATGTAATGTATGTTGATTCGGCAACCAATGAAATGTATAGAACAGAAAATCCGGTGGGTACGCCGCTTAATTTTTATGCCTTAGTAAAGCCTAAGCGAATTCGTCGCCTCGCCTACGGATTATCTGTCACCACACCGTTCGGTAGTACGGTGCAATACGAGCCGGGTTGGATTGGCCGTTTTGCAATTACACGTCTTTCTATGAAAGTATTTCATATTCAACCTACGGCCTCTTTCAAAATAACAGACAACATAAGTATTGGGGCTGGATTCGTTTTTTCACCGGGAAGTGTTAACCTGCAAAAAGATTTACCGGTCCAGTTTAATGATGGTACGTTTGGACACGCTGAAATTTCAGGTGCTGCCATGGGATATGGATATAACCTCGGTGTATATTATAACCCTGGAGGCTTTTTGAGTGCTGGATTGTCATATAGATCCGGTATTAACATGTCGGTATCTGATGGACAAGTTGATTTTACCGTACCTGAAGGGTTGGCGCCGAATTTTCCAAACGGAACACTTTCAGCATCCTTAGCCTTGCCTTCGGTAACAACCCTCGGGTTAAATATAAAACCTAACGCCTCTTGGAACATCGTGGCAGATATAAATTATGTCGGTTGGAATACCTATGATACCTTGGCCTTTGATTATGCGACGAACACAAGTTCGCTTGTAGACACCAAATCGCCAAGAATGTACAAGAATATTTTTGCGTTTCGAGGAGGCATTCAATATGCGGTCTTTGATAAAGATAAGGTCTTGAATGTTCGACTTGGAGGTGGCTTTGGATTTTCTCCAGTTCCTACAGGTTACCTGACACCGGAAACGCCGGATGGTAATAGAGCCTATTTTACCTCAGGAATTTCATATGAATTCAATAAGCATTTTAGTTTCGATGCATCGATTTATGCCACAAAAATAACACGCGCGGACACAAATTTGGAAACACAATTAAGCGGAACATTTACTACAATTGCCTGGGCTCCAGGGATTGGAATTAATTATAATTGGTAATGAAAAGACAGTATTTATATATCCTTTTTTTATTGCCTTTATTGTTGGCTTGTAAACCGAAAGCGCCAACCCATGTGGTGGATGCTGGAACCGCTGATTTTACAAAATTTATTGCGATTGGTGATGGACACACCGCGGGTTACATGGATGATGGGTTATCGTTAGACGGCCAAAAAAATTCATTAGGCGCGATGATTCAACAACAGTTAATGATGGCGGGTGCTCCAGCTATTGAAATGCCATGGATGTCCGATCAAAATATTGGGTTAAGCCTCAACGGACTTTCACGTTTAATCTTAGGATATAAAACCGACTGTCAAGGCATTAGCTCACTTTCTCCGGTCAGAGTCAGTCTACAAGGGGAGACTTCCGCGCTCACATCAAGTGCGTACAATCCCTCGAAAAAATATTCAAATTTTGGGGTACCAGGCGTACGTATGATTGACATGGTTTCAACAGCTTTTGGTAACATAAATCTTCCTCAACACAATCCCTTTTTCGCGAGAATGTCAAAGGATCAGTTTAATCTTCCGGGATCTGGCAACTATTCATCCGTTCAAGAGAATATTTTTGATGGAGGGTATCCTACATTTTGTAGCATTTATTTGGGAATCGAGGACGTATTGCCGTATGCAAGAAGTGGCGCAACACAACATCCGATGTCTCCACTTGCTGGTTTTCCAGGTGTTGGCTTTGAAGAATCCTTAACCCAATTGTGTGAGCAGCTATATGGTCAAAATGTAAATGCAGTAATAGCTACTATTCCCAATATCAGCGATTGGCCGTTTTTCAATACGATTCCATACAACGGGTTGACCTTAGATGCTGAGAAAGCCGCCTCATTAAATCAAATTTATAATCCCATTGGAATATCTTTTGTGGTTGGCGCGAATCCGTTTATGGTTGCAGACCCTAATGCCGGAATGTTCGGGGTAAGACCCGCTGTTCCAGGTGAGAAAATACTATTAACGGCACCTTTAGATTCGGTAAAATGTAATCAAATGGGTTCCATATTTCCGTTTAGAAATGAATTTGTTCTTACAACAGATGAACTTGCGACAATTCAACTTCGAATTGATGAGTTTAATGCGGTAATTAGGCAAAAAGCAACTAGTTACGGCTTTGCCTTAGTGGAAACAGGAGATTTTTACGATAAATTAACCACGGGATTCGCCTATAATGGCGCTACACTTTCTGCAAAGTTTGTTTCCGGAGGCGCATTTTCCTTGGATGGAATTCACTTGAATCCCAGAGGAAATGCCCTGCTAGCCAATGAATTTATCAAAGCAATTAATAAAAAGTTTAGTGCAAAGATTCCTTTAATTAACGCATTGAATTACAATGCCATTTTATTCCCTTAACCTTAACCTATGAAAAAGTTATATTCTTATTTAGTTATTTCGTTTGCCTTATTAGTAACAAATTCATTTGCTCAGCCTTGTCAAAACGGACGCTATGCCACTGAGGTGTTCCCTAATCACACCTTGACAAGTAATATTACGTATGGTGCAAACACCACATTTTCTGGCGCCAATAACTCTTTGAAATTGGATTTTTATGAGCCGACTGGTGATACCGAGTTGAGTAGACCACTCATTATTTGGGTGCATGGAGGCAGTTTTTTGGGCGGGTCAAAAACGGACCCAGACATGACGGCATTATCTCAACGTTTTGCCCGTAAGGGATACGCTTGCGCTTCAATAGATTACCGACTCGGGTTTTTCCCAATAGATTCAGCGAATGCTGTAAAAGCTGTTGTTCGTGCGGTGCAAGATCTAAAAGCCGCAATCCGCTTTTTTTATAAAGACAAACAAACTACAGATACCTATCACATTGACACCAATTTAATTTATGTTGGGGGTAGTTCAGCAGGAGCTATTACGGCATTGCACGTAGCATATTTAGATAATATTTGTGAAATTTCTGGTTATCTAAATCAAGCAACGATTAACCAATTGGGGGGCTTAGATGGAAATAGTGGTAATCCAGGATATTCTTCTTCGGTTCAAGGAGTGATCAATTTATGTGGTGCCTTAGCGCAGTATAGTTGGCTTGAAGCGGGCGATGTGCCAATGGTTTCTATTCATGGTACTGCGGATGGTACAGTAAAATATAACCGTGGAATTGTAAATCCAGGAACGGCATTAATGTATTTAGATGGCAGTCGAATGCTACATGAGCGCGCGTGTGCAGTAAATGTTTCTAGTGATTTCTATACCTTTCCAGGTGTAGGTCACGTACCATTCATTGGAAACAATGCATACATGGATACAACAGAATGGTTTATTCGTGATTTCTTAGTTACTCAATTAGGGTGTAATGAAACTCCTCTTCAACTCGCAAACACGCCCTTACAACAAGCAATACTTTATCCAACGCTTTACTGCGATGGAACGGCCGTTGATGAGCTTTGTCTTGCAGGGATTGAAGAGCCGCTGGCAGATATGGTCGTATCACTATACCCAAATCCGGCTGCGGATTATCTAACCCTTGTTGCGCATGAAGCTTTATTTAATGAACTAATTATTATGGATTTACAAGGCCGTATTATCTTGAGCCACAAAACTCAAGGCACAACAGTAGATTTGGATTTAACCGGGTTAAACCCAGGAAATTATCTAGTTAATATTCTATTATCAAATGGAAAATCGGGAACTAAATCAGTAATTGTTCGTTAATTTTGTTAATTGAATCTAAATAGTTTTATATTATGAAAATAGTATTGTTTTTATTTATCTCTGCATTTTCCATGGTTGGTTTTGCTCAGACTTGGAGTGGCGAAGTGGCGCAGATTTTTTACAATAAATGTACTTCTTGCCACCACACTGGAGGAATTGCACCGTTTTCATTAACTACGTATCAAGAGTCTTCGCCGATGGCCGCCTCAATTTATGCGGCTATTTCACCCGGGGCGGCACATCAAATGCCACCATGGCCACCCGACAATAATTATCAGCAATATTTGCATGATAGAGCACTAACTGCTGCTGAGAAGACCACACTATTGAATTGGCTCAATAATGGATTTCCTGAGGGGAATTCTTCTCAAACACCGCCGCCACCAATTTATAACACAGGAAGTGTATTAGGAGCGGGAGACCTGACCGTAAAAATGCCAAATTATATATCTAATGCAACTACGTTAAATGATGATTATGTGTGTTTTTCAGTACCAACTAACCTGACACAAAACAGAACAATTAAAGCGGTAGAAGTCATTCCTGGAAACATTGAAATTGTACACCATGCCTTAATTTATATTGATCATAACGGGGTTGAAACAACCAATACAAGTGGGTTCTGTTCAAGCCCAAGTTCCGCTTCTACCAAGCTCCTATCGGCCTATGTTCCGGGTGCTGCTCCTCTGATTTTGCCTTCTGCCGCGCCTTTGAAACTTGGTGTTGATATTGGACAAGGTGCAAAAATATATTTTGCCATGCATTATCCGAATGGCAGTTCTGGAATGTTGGATAGCACGAAAGTTATCTTACATTTTTACCCACTCGGAACCACAGGGGTAAGGCAAGTGTCTGCAGACCCAATTATTGCCGATTATAATTTTGTTTTACCAGCTAATCAAGTTACAACCCTCACCGCACAATATCCGAATAATGGTGGAGTACCTGTGGCCATTTCCGCGTTATCTGTAATGCCTCACGTGCACATGTTAGGTCAATCCATTAAGTCTTATGCCCTGGCTCCAAATAACCTAGACACCCTTAAACATATTAATATCCCAAATTGGGACTTCCATTGGCAGGGCTTTTATACCTTTTCTCACCTGCAGAAAATTCCTGCAGGATATAAATTTAAGGGAGAAGCAGTATTTGATAACACATCAAATAATCCGTTTAACCCGAATACCCCGCCGCAGAATGTACAGTTCGGGGAAAACACAACCGATGAAATGTTTATAGTTTATTATCACTACCTTTTGTATCAACCGGGTGATGAAAACTATAACCTAAGTGAACTGGTTAGCGCAAGCCTATCAGAATATCCGGGAATAAACACCGCTGGAGTCAAAATCTATCCCAATCCCTTAAATGACGGCAACTTAACCATGGAATTTAATGAACCTTTAACGGATGGCGCTAAAATATATATTTATAATGCTCAAGGTAAATTAGTTAAAGATTTATCCGCTGAGGCCGGAAACAATGTGTCAAAAATAAGTTGGAATGGTGAAAACAATGATTTCGTGCCAAGTCCTCCAGGATTATATCACATTTCCATTAATCAAAACGGTCGATTCTATTCAGTAAAGCTTATTAAACAATAAGTATTTGTAGAATCATAGGGTTTTTCCTACTTTTGCAATCACATTGGTCTCGTGGCCGAGCGGCTAGGCACCGGTCTGCAAAACCGTATACTCCGGTTCGAATCCGGACGAGACCTCACTAAGCCCGTTCATACGGGCTTTTTTTATAACATATCCATCGCGTCGATAAAGTAAGGTCCGGATTTTGCGTGACCTTTAACAACAAGGTTTATTTCGCTTTTTCCAAGAATTCTGTGTAACAGACCCCATTGTATTCTCTCTATGTATTGACTATGCGACGAAGATTCATCCACCCAATGCATCATGTGGTGGACCTTGAAGTGTGCTAATCCTGCGGATAAAAAAGCATTTAATTCTTTCGCATCGATGGATGGGTTCAAGGATAAAAATGAATCGAAGGCTAAGAATTTATGACGGGCTGGGGTGATAAGTTTGTTCACTATTGGCAGCCAAGGTAGGACTTTGATTAACAGTTTGCCAAAAGCACCTTTCATGGATTTTATTTCCCAGCACGCTTCATGAAACCTTGTTACAAGAGCTATTTCATTGTTTATTAACCACCCAGCGTAAATGCCGCTTTTCGGGTTTTCAACATAATAGCTATGGTTAGAAAATTGATTTCTAACGTAACCAATGGCCTCATTGTAGGTGAGTATTTTAAACTGTATGCTTGCCCTAGGTAACCTTCTCGAGAAATGGTACATAGCAATTTTCGCTGTTGGGCTAAATCCGAATTCTTTAGCCATGTTCAAGGACCTTATATTATCAGGCTCTATGTAGGCATATATTGATTGTTTCGTTTCGGAAATTAATGAATTTAAGTACACATTAATTTCTTCTTTAAGGATCGATTCTCGGTCTTTTATTCTTTTGCTTGTATTAAGAGTTGCCTGAAATCTTGGATGAAATGTAAAATATCGAAGATAAAGCGAATCTTTTCGTTGGCACAGGGTAATGTTTCCTATACAAAGTTCTTTTGCCATCAATGAAAAGAACAATGGATTATCAAGTTTTGTGAGTTGTTCTAAGGCATTTACATGGCGATATCGTGCGCCATTACTTCCTAAAACTGTATTAGCTATTAATATTTTTATTGCCTCTGTTGGCTGCTCTTGTTCAACAAAATTCATGTTGCGAAGGTATAATTCAATGTTAAGATTCTGTTCCCTTTTTTTTATTAATTGGGAACACAAAAATCTTTTTTTATATTTGGCCCACAATCTTAAACTTAAAAAACAGTTCATCATGAGTAAGACGAAAAACAATGGAGCAAAAAAGACCGCTGGAGGATTTTCAGCGATTGTTGCATTTTTAGCTATGGCCTTTGCCTTGGTTGCAGGAATATTAATCTTCAAGTATGTTTTCGGTGATCCGAGCAACTTCGTAGATAACGATCCAACAGGAGAACCAATGGAGGGTAATTTATTAGGGGTAATTTATAAAGGAGGTTTTATTGTACCTGGATTGGTAGCAATTAACATCATCATCGTTATTTTCTCTATCGAGCGTTTAATCACCTTATTATTAGCGAACGGAAAAGGTAAGACAGACAAATTCATCGCTCAAATCAAAGGGTTTATGGACAGCAAGGATTTTGCCGGAGCAATTGCTGCTTGCGATAAGCAAAAAGGATCTTTAGCTAATGTGGTTCGTGCGGGGATGGAAAAATATAGCCATATTTCAACGGACGGTTCAATGGATAAAGAGCAAAAACTAGAAACATTGAAAAAAGAATTGGAAGAAGCAACGGCACTTGAGTTACCAATGCTTTCTAAAAACCTTTCGGTTTTATCAACTTGTGCTACCATTGCAACCTTAGTTGGTTTGATTGGAACCGTACTTGGTATGATTCGTTCATTCGCGGCGATGTCTCACGGTTCGCCAGATACTGCGGCGCTTGCAACAGGTATTTCCGAGGCCCTTATCAATACGGCATTTGGTATTACTGCATCTACCATAGCAATTATCATGTACAACGTGTTTTCAACGCAAATCGACTCAATGACTTACAGCATTGATGAGGCTAGCTTTACGATTGTACAAGATTTTTCTTCTAAGAACTAATCGGATTTAAATTAACGCATTTTACTAATGCCAAAAATAAAAATCCCCAAGAGTTCTCCGTCGATTGACATGACGCCAATGGTTGACTTGGCGTTCTTGTTGGTGACTTTCTTTATGTTAGCGGCGTCTTTTCGTCCGAGCGAACCCGTTACCGTTGAAACGGCCTCAAGTATCTCCGATAAAGTGATTCCTGAAAATAACATAATGGTTACCCTTGATACCGATGGAAAAGTGTATTTTAACCTTACGAATCCCGAAGCCCGTAAAGAAGCGTTAAATAATATGGCGTCTCTTTATAAAGTGTCTTTTAATGAAGAACAAATAGAAAAGTTCGCATTAATGTCAACCTTTGGCTGCACAATGAAGGAATTACCCGCTTATATTGATCTTCCTGGTGATAGTAGAAAGGAGTTCAAAACAGAAGGTATACCCTTGGATTCGCTTGATAACCAACTTAAAAACTGGATTTCATACAGTCAAATGGCTGCATTAAATACTGGGAAGACTGCTTACGAAGAAGCTAAACAAAAAGGATTGGCTCCAGATGCCGATGATTTTAAGCCGAAGTTTATTATACGCGCAGATGGAAAATCTGTTTACAAAAAAGCTGAAAAAGTAATTGACGTCTTTCGTGAGTTGAATTTGAATAATTTGAACTTTGTTACATCTTCGGAGTTTAACCCGAATAATCCCAACTAACCATGGCAGAAATAGCAGAAAGTGGTGGCGGTGGTCACGACAAAGGGAAGAAAAGAGCGAAGAAGTCATCAACGCGAGTTGATATGACGCCAATGGTAGATTTGGCTTTTCTTCTACTTACGTTCTTCGTTTTAACATCTACCTTTAGCAAACCGAAAGTGATGAGCTTGGCCTATCCAGCTAAAATCGATGAGCCCGTTGACAAGAATGCCCCAAAATTAAATAATGGAATTACCTTCCTTTTGTCTAAGGATAAAATTTTCTATTATACGGGTGAGTTCTATCCGGCTGATCGTCCGGGTAAAGATGGACCAACAAAATTAACTGAAACAAATTTTAGCGCTTCAGGACTTAGAAAGGTGTTAGCTGATTTGAATTCTTACGTTCTACTGCGTAAGGAGGGAATGGTAAAGAAGGTGAAAGCAAAACAAATGGCAGACACAACCTACACGCGTGAGTTAGAACTATTGAAAGGAAAACCTGAAGCCTTGAAAGTTTTAGTAAAAACGGACGACAAGGCCCTATGTAAGAATTTCATTGATCTAATTGATGAGGTTAAAATTGCAGAAATTGGCGTAATTGCCCCTGTACCAATGCTTCCGGCAGAACTTAAATTATTAGAAACCCAATTAAAAAAGTAACGCCATGGAATTAGCAGTAGTTTGGGTCATTGTAGGATTAGTTTCCACATACTCATTGTTTAGTTATTTTTCAGCCAAAGGATGGTTGGTAACATCGCAGGTAAGGAACGAATTAGTATTTGAACATAGAAATAAGGCATACGGAGCTTACACCTTACGAAAGAATTACAATAAACGCCTTACCTTAATTATGGCAAGTATGATTCTTGCCTTCGTATTAGGTTCATTGGCCATGTTTATTATACGTAATTTACCAAAAGAAGAGATTGAGGCTCCTAAAGGCAGCGATAAAACGTGGACGGTTCAACCCCCACCAAAGGATTTGCCTCCTCCTCCGCCAACTACACCACCACCACCACCCTTGGAAAAAATGACGGCATTTATTCCTCCGGTAATTGAAGATGATCCGGTAACAGATCCAGTTCCTACACAAGATCAATTAGAACTAACAAAAGCGGGTGATAAAACTCAAGATGGAAGTGACGAGAATTTCGATCCGCCACAACCTTCAGATGATACACCCAAACAAATCGATACTAAGCCTGAGCCGATTGAGACATTCGTAGAAGAAGAGGCTGATTTCCCAGGTGGTTTTGCTGAAATGGCTAAATTTATCAATGACAACATTGATTATCCACAGGAAGCAATCGATTTAGGAATCAAAGGCCGTGTAACTGTGCGCTTTGTTGTTGAGAAAGACGGTAGAATCTCTAATGTATCTGTAGCTACTCCATTAGCTGGTTGTAAGGCTTGTGATAAAGCAGCGGTAAAAGTTGTTGAGAAAATGCCTTCATGGAAAGCCGGTAAAAACGGTGGTCGTGAAGTGCGAACTTGGGTAACCTTACCAGTTAAGTTTGAGGTAAACTAATCAGTAATCATACATTTAATCCCCAAAGAAATTTGGGGATTTTTTTATATCATGAATTTTAGAATAATTAATGCAGCTATCGGATTAACCGTGGTTTTCGCAGCGCTGCTTTTAGCCTTCTTTATTGCCTTTACCGATCAATTGCCGGGCCTTTTCGGTTGGAAGAGATGGATGCTGGTAGGGGTTTTAGTTTCGTATTCCCTGTTTCGTGTCTATCGCTCGATTAAAACATTTAAAAAACAAGAACATGAGGATTAAAATAATTTTAGGGTTAATGGGGATTTTGAGTTTAACCGCCTGCGAAACGCATGAAAACCCACTCGCTTATCAGTCGGATACACACGGCCGAGGTAACATAGAAGTATTTTTGGAGGATTCATATAAACCCTTATTTACCACAAGTATTTATACGTTCCAAAGTTTGTTTCCGAAAGCAACTGTTAAGCCAAGTTATCTCCCAGAAGGTGATATTGTCAAAGCGTTTTTTGATAATAAAGTAAAAACGATTTGTATTTCGCGAGATTTCACCGATAAAGAGAAAAAGTACTTGAAATCTCAAAATGTTCAGGTTCAAAGTGATTTAATTGCCTATGACGCTGTAGCACTTATCATACATCCAGATAATAAAGACACTGCAATTTCTGTGGATCGACTTAAGGAGTGGATATCCTCTGATGGAGCTACATGGAAAGGGAGCGGTAAGCCAGTAAAAATGGTTTTTGATAAAGTGAATTCAGCGAATTTTAATTACCTAACCAAGTTATCTGGAAAGTCAACCCTATCAAAAAATGTATATGCACTGAATTCAAATGAGCAAGTAATCGACTATGTGAAACATAATAAGCAAGCCATAGGGGTAATAGGTGTTAATTGGATATCAGATCAAGAGGATTTTGATGTAATGAATTTTTTAGATAGTGTTCATGTCATGCATGTAAGTCAGCATGACGGTGAAGAAGGTTTTCAGCCCTTTGCAGGCACAATTTGGACAAAAGAGTATCCATTACATCGAGAAATGTGGATGATTAATAAAGGAAATCGATCGGGACTAAATACAGGATTTGTTTTATTTATGATCGGAGAGAAAGGTCAGTTAATTATACAAAAATCTGAATTGGTGCCAGCTAAGGCTCCTGTAAGACTAATTCAATTAACAACTCAGTAATTTTTTATTAATTTCTTTGCGTTAACCGAATTCCAAAGTAACTTTGGCAAAGCAATTGTATGCGAGTTTTAAATTTTATATCATGAAAACAACAGTATTATTTTCTGCACTATTTCTTTCTGTAAGTGGTTTGTTTGCTCAAACCTTGAGTGAAGCAATTAAAAAAACAGAAAATGAGCGTTATGCCGACGCTTTAATTGATTTCAAAGCGCTAGCCGACAAGGAACCAAGCAATGGCGATGTGTATTTTTACTATGGCGATTGTTACTTTGAGAAAGGAGAGGTGGACTCAGCAATTCTCATATGGAATAAAGGATATGAGATGGATAAACTTACGCCGATGCCGTTGATTGGTAGATTCCGTGTGCTTTGGCTTAAAGGAGATAAGGCGGGTGCTCAAGGAGAGGTATTGAAAGCCATGGAGCTTACTAAAGGAAAGAAAACAAACCTTAAGAGAGCTGAAGTAATTCGTGGAATTACCGAAATGTATATCGAGTCTGAAAACAAAGACCTTGATCAAGCCTTGACATTGCTTCAGGAGGCAATAACTAAAGACCCTAACAATGAGGATAATTACTTACTTCAAGGGGATGCACTATACGCTAAAACCCCTCAAGATGCGAGCCCGGCTATAAAAAGTTACAACATCGTATTGGATATTAACAAGAATTCACCTCGCGGAAAACTGCGTGTTGCGAACATTTATCAAGCTGCTCAGAATTATGAGGAGGCAAATAAAATATACAAGGAAGCAATCGCAATCGATTCAACCTTTGCTCCTGCATATCGCGAACGCGCCGAGATGTTCATGCGTTTTGAAAAAATGAAACTTGCGATTCAAGATTGGAAAAAATACCTTGCATTAAACAGCAACGTTGAATCAAGATATCGTTATGCGAATGCCATGTATGCTGCAAAGCAATATTGTGAGGTAATTGAAGAGGTTAATACGATAAACCAAGCCGGGTTCCGTAATTTTTATACAGAACGAATGTTAGCGGGGTCTTATGCAGAGTGTAAATCTATAGAAAATGGTGCCCAAATAGGCCTTGATGCAAGTGATCGCTTTTTCACCTTGGTGCCAGCGGCAAACATTAACTTTATCGACTACAAAATCAGAGGGTCTTTGTTAATGAAGCTTGGGCAGGATTCACTTGGTTTATTAGAATGGGAACGTGCAGCAGGGATGAATGAAAATGCATCAAAAGAGTTAACACTTGAAATTGCAAAGTCTTATTATAAAATGAAAAAATATGATAAGGCAATTGAAATGTATTTGAAGCGACAAGCCTTGGTAGAATTAACGCTGGCTGAAGTATATAACTTGGGTCAATGTTATTTTGCTGGACCAAAGAACTTTATAGAAGCAGATACCTTGTTTGGTAAAGTTGCTGCGATGTCGCCTAATTATGCACCTGCTTATTTATGGAGAGCGAGAAGTAATTACCAAATGGATTTAAAAAATGAGCTTTGGTTGGCTAAACCGCATTACGCAAAAGTATTAGAGGTTGTAGTTGGCGAAGACAGAAAGAAAGATTCCAATAAAAAAATGGTTATTGAATCCGCAAGATATTTGGGAAATTACTATGCTAGTTCAACAGAAAAAGATAAAGCTAAAGTTCTTGAGTATTTTCAGATTGTTTATGATTTAGATCCGAACGATACTCAAGCAAAACAAATTTTAGGAATTAAATAATTCAAGGGGCTTAGGCCCCTTTTTTTATAAGCGATTTTCCGGTCATTTCTTTCGGTTGAGGCAATTCCATGAGTGCTAAGATAGTAGGCGCAACATCTGCTAATACGCCATCGCTTATAGGCTCATTTACACCACCCACCAACACACAAGGCACTTGATTTAGACTGTGTGCAGTATTCGGGCTTCCATCCGGGTTTAAGGCATAATCTGCATTGCCGTGATCC
This sequence comes from Cryomorphaceae bacterium, assembly GCA_027485365.1. Taxonomy (GTDB): domain Bacteria; phylum Bacteroidota; class Bacteroidia; order Flavobacteriales_D; family Crocinitomicaceae; genus UBA952. The sequence goes on from JAIXRD010000267.1 coordinate 13,436, forward strand.
GCAATAATTATAAATGCATATCCCAACGGGAGCAAGGTTTCAATGATTTCCTTCAGGTTACTATCTACTGTTTCAACGGCCTTTACAATGGCATCATAAACACCCGTATGACCAACCATATCAGGATTCGCAAAATTTAGGCAAAAGAAATCAGGTAGTTGCTGTTTTACATATGAAATTAGTGTCGACTTAACTTCCTCGGCACTCATCTCCGGTTGTAAGTCATACGTTGCAACTTTTGGAGAATTAATCATTAACCGCGCCTCCTTTTCAAAGGGTTCTTCTCGGCCGCCATTAAAAAAATAGGTTACGTGGGGGTATTTTTCCGTTTCAGCGATGCGAACCTGAGTCTTACCCTGAGCAGCTAATACTTCGCCTAAGGTTTGTGCTAAATTGTCTTTTTGAAAGACCACATGCATCTTAGTAAAGGATTCATCGTACGTAGTCATGGTAACATAATACAACTCCAGGGGCTTCATGTTGAACCCTTCTATGGCATGTTGAGAAAGTACTTCGGCTATTTCTCGCGGTCGATCGGTTCTGAAATTGAAACTAATGACTACATCACCCGGCGCTATTAATCCCTCTTGGTCACAAAGGACCGGATTGATAAACTCATCGGTAATGCCATTTTCATATGATTTTTGAATTGCTTCTTTCGCGGAAGCAACAGGTGCTCCTTCTCCGTTTACAAAGAGGTTATACGCTTTCTCAACACGTTCCCATCGGCGATCTCGATCCATGGCATAATATCTTCCAATAACCGATGCAATTTTAATATTCGATGTAAGACGTGGTTCAAGTGCTATAAAATCTGTGATCGCAGACTTTGGATCGCAGTCACGTCCATCGGTGATGGCGTGAATGAATACCTTTTTTGCATCCTGTTCTTTGCAAAGGTCAATCAAGGCTTCTAGGTGATTAAACGCGCTGTGTACCCCACCATTCGAAACTAAACCAAGTAAATGTACCTTACATTGGTTCTTAGACGCGTAGTCAAGTGCCTCCAATAAGGTTTGGTTCCTAAAAAAGCTACGGTCAGTTATCGCATTGTTTATACGGGATAATTCTTGATATACAATTCGTCCGGCCCCAATATTTAGGTGTCCTACCTCCGAATTACCCATTTGTCCCTCAGGTAATCCAACAGCTGCGCCACAAGCGCTTAGTTTACTGTTAGGGTAATATGACATAAGATGATCCATACAAGGCGTGTTTGCCTGATAAACAGCATCTGCTTGTGTTTGATCTCCTATACCCCAACCGTCTAAAATTATTAATCCGACCTTTTTGTTCATTTTGGTAACGTTATCGTGAATATTGACCCTTTGGGCAATTGCGCTTTGTAGGTTAATGTACCTTGATGCAATTCAATAAATTGTTTAGCGATAAAGAGTCCGAGACCTGTACCCGGTTTTTCTCGTTTGTTTTCATCACCAGAACGAAAGAATTTATCATAAATGAATGGACGATCCGCTTCGTTTATTCCTATTCCATCATCTGTCACTTGCATTATGACGCGATTATTTGCTTCTTCAAGTTCAATAACAACGTGTTGAGCACCATATTTTACGCTGTTTTCTACTAAATGAATCAACACACTCTCGAGCATGAATCTATCCGCTTGAAAAACAAACGGATTTGGAATTTTTATGTTGAGGTCCGAATCAGGAAATCGTTCTTGAAGTTGCTTCATTAATTCCGAATTGAATTCATCCGTTCGTATGGTTGTTCTAAACAATTCGATACGTTGATTTTCAAGGCTGGCCGCATGCAGCATATTTTGAATCAAAGATTCTGACTTTTTATTTTCATCTAATGCTTTTTCTAAAAATACACGTATCTGATCAGGGTCTAATTCATGCTTAATAATGGTTTGAAGAATAAGCTGGACAGACGAAATCGGCGTTTTTAACTCATGGGTAACGGAAAGTAAAAAATTTGATTGACGTTGATGTAAAGAGAGTTCTCGTTGCATGCTCAATTGATAGCGCCAAATACCATAAATTAGAATGACAAGGAACACACTTCCTTCACCTATAACCATGGTTGCTTTATTTGGGTTTTCCGTGATTAGCATGAATCCCCACCATAAGAATTGCAGGATAATGTATGCAGAAAGAATTCCAAGAAAATATCTTGAGTTTTTCTTGTTTGATTGCTTTTTCATTCGGTTACAAATGTACTGAATGTTAGTTGTTTGTATTGAATACGTGGAATGATTTCCATGAGGAGCTCTTCAATTCGTTCTTCCGTTTTTTGACTGTCATGAAATACCAATACATCGCCGGCTTTTATGTGTTTTGCTGCAGAGATTATGGTGGTGTTTTGTAGCTTGGTATTATAATCTTTACTTAACCAAGACCACATGATTATTTGAAATCCTGCATTCTTAATGCGATAAATACTTCGAAGGTTAATTCGACCATAAGGGGGACGGAATAAATTCGATTTAATTAACGTGCTTGTTCTTGTTATGGAGTCCATGTAGGCATCAACTGGCGTTGTCCACCCATTTTCATGATGGTAGGTATGATTCGCTAACACGTGTCCTGCCCGTTCAATATCCCGTATGATTTCAGGATATTTTTGAGCATTTGCACCGACACAAAAAAAGGTAGCCTTTATACCAAACTGTTTCAACACCTCCAACACCTTTGGGGTTGCAATCGGGTGAGGTCCATCATCGAAGGTTAAATAGACATTCGAATCATTTGGGACATTCCATACTAGGCGCGGAAAAAGCAACTTCATCCAAGAATATCGCCAAACCCTAAACCACATATTACTGTCCTTGCATCATAGGAAGGGTCGTATTCGGTGCGGGTTCGCTGTTTGGCTTTATGGATTTTGGTAAATACCCATAATGTTCACCAATCGCTTTAAGGTTTCCAGTAATTGAATCAAATCGCTGACCATAAACCCCAATTCCCATACGCGCATCTTCTCCATTTTCATTCCCAATGGCAATTAATTTTGAAGACATGCTTGGTAGAATTTTTTTATAAATACGATCAATGCTCTTTTTTAATCGGATTCCAAAGGCACTTTTTTCAGCGTGAATTTTGGGGTCTTCCAAGGTTGTATACATTTTGAAAATCGCATCGGTTACGGCAAATAAGTCTTCGGTATTTAGTGTATTTGAACTTAGCTCAACGTCAGCTTTTTCGTAAAAATTCAAAATAGTTTCATACTGATCCAACAACTTGTTTCCAAGTTCCGCACCTTTTTTATTTGCTTTACACAGATAGTAAAGCTGAACGTGTTCATTTAGATTACCGCTGCATTTTGCGCGAATTTCTTGGTCCCCATAAAGATATGAACGATTGTTCTGATTGTAAGTCAACATATTCATAGGATCACACGTATTTACTTCGCTAAAATCTATGACGGTTTCAATCGGCATTACAGCCAGTGAACGATCTAGAAGGCTAATTGCTTTCTTGGTGTTGTTCTGAATATAAAACTGCTCCGCTAAAATCAAAAAGTTAGCACGGAATTGTGTCGTATGTCTTCTTGCGTAATAATCTGTTAAGACATCTGGATTCGCCATGTCACCGTATTGGAAAACAGAAGAAATCGTTCTGTACATCTCGTTGCGGTCATAAAAATCGGTTATTGCGGTTTTTACAGGACTAAGTACATAAGCCATTCCAACTTGTTTTACCCATCCGCCATTTAATAATGCTAAGGAGAAGGATGACCCACGATTACTTGAGAAGTAAATCCCTCGTTTCCAATCGTTGTTCGCTACAATATCCATCATCATAACTTCATCTCGAGTTAAATAACGGTCTTGGTCTTCATTGAACGCAAATTCAATCTCAGAAGCGCATTGACTTAATTGACCTTTACTGATGATGTCTGAAGTGACTACGTTTTGTTTATCTACGGGTAAATAGAATTTACTCGAAGGGAAGAAGTAAATGTGATTCCCGTCTTGATCAACAATGTAGTTTTCGTCTGTTCGAACGAAGTCCATCGCATCTTTTAGGTCAACACTCATCCACGGTTTTTCGAATTCATCAAACAAGGTCTGTAATTCTTTAGCCGCACCGTCTTCAATTTTAATAGCACCTTGTTGAACACTCTTGAAAATTTGGCTTATTCCCGTGAATTTTCCAATTATGTTTTGTGCTAGATTTACGGTGTCGTTCGATGTGATTTGACTCCATGTTTTATCAAAGGCACCTTGAAGATTCGGTTGAGTTACTGAGAATGAGCTACGTAACATTCCCATTTTGCCATTGAAATAATTTACAACTTGTGTTGCTACTGTTTTGTTTTTCTTTAATCTAAGCTCGATTACTTTTTTCAAAAGCGCCTCATCATTACTCAGACCAATGAGCTCAAGCAAAGGCAAGAAATATACTTGATCGGTGTTTCCGGAATACATTAAAATTTGATCTTCACGATAAGCAATTGGCAAAGGCTCGGATTCATAGGCCTTCATTTTCATTTGATTTGTATACCAATCAGTACCCATAAGCGATAGGTTGCATACGCGAATGTCGGTTCGTTTCCCTTCCACTTCTTGCAAATACCATAAGGGGAATGTATCATTATCCCCGTTAGTAAATAAGATACCGTTCTTTTTACAAGAATTCAAGTAGTTGTATGCTAAATCGCGTGCGGATGTTTTCCCACTTCGGTCGTGATCATCCCACCCTTGTGTACCCATGAGCATAGGGGCCAATAAACCCAATAACCCAATAATCATAACCGGGGTTTTACCACTCAGTTTCGCTTTACTCAATAGGTACGAAAGGCCAATAAGCAATGCGATTAACACCGTTAAAACAAACCACATGCGCCCATAACCCGCGATTAAAAACAGTAAGAGTCCTCCCCCGAAAAAATAGGAGAGTTTCAATACTAATTTTTTATCGATCGAACCAATAAAGTCATACAGGGCATATACACCAAACGCTAACCACATCGCAAAGAAATAAAAGGACCCGGAATATGCATAATCTCGCTCTCTAGGTTCGAGTGGTTTCTGATTCAGGTAGACGACGATTGCTAATCCTGTAAAAAGAAACGCTAAGGTTAAAACAAAGGCATCTTTTGGTGCGCGATAAAAGTGGAAAAATATACCCAAGACAATAAATGCAAAAGGAATTAAAAAGAAGCGGTTGTGAGCCGGATTTTCGCTGGTATAGAAAGGCTGTGCATCTGATGGGCCCACATTTGGAGAATCCACCCAGTCAATACCACTAATCCAATTTCCTCTCATGTTATCTCCGTGACCTTGAATGTCGTTTTGACGTCCAGAGAAGTTCCACAGAAGATAGCGCACATACATCCAGTTAACTTGATATCTAAAAAAGTAGGTAAGGTTTTCACCCATAGTGGGAAGACGCATCCCGTCTCTCCCTAATTCATCTCCGGATCCGTCGGCTGGATCATAGCCACTCCATTCCTTATATCCTTGAATGTGCTGTGGTGTTTCCGCATACATTCTGGGGAAAATGGTGGTTTGGGCATACGCAGGTTCAGCGCCAATTCGAATGGAGCTATTACTTTCATAATACTTTTCAGTTATAGTAAAAGCCCCTTTGTTTTTGTCGGTCCAAGCCTTCGCATCGGCTTCTTTAACGAAGGCTTTAACATCGGCTTCGCCTTCTTGCACAACAAATCGTCTAAGGTAATATGGTGATAAGTCGCCCCAGCCATCCTTGGACGTTAATCGCGGTTGACCATTTTCATCTAAGGTTTCGTTTAAACGAAAGGAATTCCAATACTGACCAAAAAATATAGGATTAGATCCATATTGCTCTCGTTTCAAATAAGAATGAAGTGTTACTAAGTTTTCTGGGTCATTTTCATCCAATGGCGTATTGGCATTTGACCGAATGACGATGACTGCAAAAGACCCGTAACCAATTAGCAATACGGTAAGACCCATGATGGTATTATACAAAATGGTGTGTTGTTTTTTTCTTGCATATCGAATGGCAAAAACACAGGCTCCGATTAATAATATGAAGAAGAACAAGGTGCCGCTAAAAAATGGAAGCCCAAAAGAATTTACAAATGACACCTCAAAAGAACTGGCAAGTGCAATAGATCCTGGGATAATCGCCTCTTGAATGAACCCAAGGGCAAATATTGAAATCACCCCAGTCAGAATAAACCATCCCCACGTGATGTTTTTGGATACATTGAAGTAAATTAAATATCCAATAGCAGGAACTACAAGAATGCCGAGTAAATGGACTCCAACAGCCAAACCTAACATGAAGAAAATAATTAAAATCCAACGGTTTGGACTTGCTTGCTGGTTTTCCACTAAATTCATTTCCTCATCCCACTTCAATGCGGCCCAAAAAATCACTGCAGTAAAAAGTGACGCCATGGCATACACTTCGCCTTCAACCGCAGAAAACCAAAAGGAATCAGAAAAGGTATAGGCTAAGGCAGCAATCGCTGAAGCTACAATTACCATGGTTCCATCAGCACTTCCTAATTCGCCTTTTTGATTGATTACGAGCTTCTTTAGCAAAAGACTCATAGACCAAAACATAAAAAGAATAGTTAATGAACTTGAAATAGCTGACAATGCGTTTATCCAAAGTGCAACAGATTCTGGCGCAGCAAAAAATGAAAACAGACGGCCGAGTACCATGAACAATGGTGCGCCTGGAGGGTGTCCCACCTCAAGTTTATAAGCTGCCGTAATGTACTCACCACAATCCCACAAACTTGCTGTAGACTCCATGGTCATTAGGTAAACACTTGTTGCAATAGCAAAAACAAACCATCCGGTTAAGGTGTTAAGCTTTTTAAAGTTCATGATAAAAAGAATAATATATAAATGCGAATTTAGGAATATATCGCGTTGAGTGAAAATTCCATAGATAAATTTCAATTTGGATTTTTTGAAAATTAAATAAAGTTCCTAACTTTGCGCACCCGATGACCCATGGTGTAACTGGCAACACGTCTGATTTTGGTTCAGAAGAGTCTAGGTTCGAGCCCTAGTGGGTCAACAATAATAACCCTGAGCAATCAGGGTTTTTGTTTTTAATTGAAGAATTATCACTGGCTCAACACCAATTTACCAGCTTATGAAAGAAGACCTAGAAAGAAAAAGCATTGAAAGTCTTGGGGAATTTGGTTTGATAAACCATCTAACGGCTGCTTTTAATGCATCTAATTCATCTACAGTTTTTGGTATAGGAGATGACTGCGCAGTCATAGAACGCGATGAATCAACCTATACGCTGGTGTCATCTGATTTGTTCTTAGAGAATATTCATTTTGACCTCATGTATGTTCCGTTGAAGCATTTGGGATATAAAGCGATTTCTGCCAGTATTTCTGATGTGTATGCTATGAATTGCATGGCTGAGCAAGTTGTTGTAAACATTGGTTTGTCGAGTCGTTTCCCATTAGAGGCAATTGAAGAATTGTATGAAGGGATTCAAAAGGCTTGTGAACATTTTCAAGTTGACTTAGTGGGTGGAGATACCAGTAGTTCTTCAAAAGGACTAATGCTGTCAGTAACGGCGATTGGCAAGGTTGAAAAATCAAAAATTTCATATAGAAAAGGCGCTAAAACCAATGATATTATTATGGTTTCAGGGGATTTAGGTCGTCCATATTTGGGCCTGCAAATTTTAGAACGTGAGAAAAGTGTGTTTCTTGCAAATCCGAACATTCAACCAGAATTGGCACCATATGACCCCTTGATTAAAAAGCAATTAATGCCTGAGGCACGCAAGGATGTGATTTCCTTGTTGCAGCAGCTGGGTGTCGTGCCAAGTGCTATGATTGATATCTCGGACGGACTCGCTTCGGAATTAAAACATTTGTGTGCTGCCAGCAATTTAGGATGTATAATCCACGAAGAGAAATTGCCTTACCATGAAGACACGATCTTGCTTGCTTCAGAGTTTAATCTTTCTCCGCTTACCTGCGCCATGAACGGTGGAGAAGAGTATGAGTTGCTGTTTTCCGTGTCTCAACAGGATTTCTTAACACTTAAAGGTAATCCGCATTTTACCCCGATTGGATATTTTACAGAAGAACATGGCCTTGCTCAACTAATGGACCAATCAGGATCGGTCCATGAAATAAAAGCACAGGGCTGGGCGCATTTCTAATTATAACTAGTCTATTCGAGGTAGCTTAATGCGCGTTCGCTGAATAACAGTCAGAGGATAAACGCCAAGGAGTTGTTGTTTAAATAATCCCGCCTCAATCTCGCTGCGATAGTCACCCACCATAAAGTTGAAATAAGGTGCTTCGAAACTAATGTAGGCTTCGATCTTTGGATATGTTGTAATAAATTTTAATCGAAGCGAGTCAATTAGTTTTTTGTCGCTATCAAACGCTAATTGAATTCTATATCCCGAAAGTTCATTTCGATAGTGTCTATTGCTGTCAATGCCCCGTTCAATGATCGGATCAATGTGCGGTTTGAGTTGCCCGCTTACATTAATATTGAACACAAGCAGTTGTATAAATATGTATAGCTTATGAAAGCTGCGATTTAACATAAGCCAAAGGTATTAACTTTCATCAACTTACAAGCAGCTGTAGTTTTTTCCTTATTTAGAATGATTATAAATTAATTCCTGTCCGCTTTTTTTGTCATGAATGTGTCATGAAATTTCTCTATTCGTGTAAATTTGCAACGTAAAAAAGTGTTAAAATGCGCTTTTTAAAACGAGAATTTAGAAACTAGTTTCATGAAAATATCTAATATTCAACAAGTTACAATGGCGAAATCCCTTAGGTTGTTTGCTTTCTTGTGTGTTACCATTTTTGTTCAACACACCCTTAATGCGCAAGGAGAAGCGCTTTTCAAATCAAAATGTTCCAGTTGTCACCAAATTCACAAAAACGGTACGGGCCCAATGTTAAATGGTGCACGTCAACGATGGATTGATGCAGGGGAAGGGGATTTGATCACTAAATGGGTTCAAAATAACGCCGCATTGAGAGCTAGTGGAGCTTCCAAACGTGCTGCAGCTGTGTTCAAGGAATATGGTGGTTCTCAAATGTCAATTTTCACTGATTTAACGGATGATCAAGTAAACCAAATTTTAGATTACGCGGATGCTCAACCCAAGGAAGATCCGGCAGCAGCTAAAGATGGTGCCGCAGATCCAAATGCACCACAGGATGGTGAAGAGGAAGAAGGAGGATTAGGTTTTGTGTGGTTAATTTTAGCCGTATTGTTTGTCATAATTATTTTAAGCGTTGGTGGCGTTCGCCGTCAACTTAAAGTGGCAAGTACGGGCGATGAGAAATACAATGAACTAACCTATTGGGAAGAGTTTAAATCAACGGCGTGGAAATACCGTGGCATTACCGGTTTAGTTGGCTTGGTGTTGACAATAGCCGTGTTGGTGGTTGTTTTCAAAAGCTTGTATTCAATTAACGTGATGGAAAATTATCAACCGTCGCAGCCTGTTGCTTTCCCACACTCTCGACATGCTGGCGAGAACGGCATTGATTGTAAATATTGCCACAATTCTGTTACTAAGTCAAAACATGCAGGATTACCATCTGTAAATGTGTGTATGAATTGCCACAAACAAATCAACGGTGAAGGAAAACCATTCGCTGGAGAAATTAAGAAGATTTATGCTGCTGCGGGTTGGGATACTAAGTTCGGTCCTGCAGGCGGTTACAGAAATACCAAAGGAAAGCCATTGGTTTGGAATAAAGTACATGTTCTACCTGATCACGTTTATTTTAATCACTCTCAGCACGTAGTGGTGGGTGGAGTTGATTGTAAACAATGTCACGGTGATATGACACAAATGAAAGAAACCGCTAAGGTTCAGCCAATCGAGGAATTAAATAAAATCGAAGGGAATATCAAATTGACGAAAGCTACCCTAACCATGGGATGGTGTATCGAATGCCACGGAGCCAAAGAGGTAACCGTTGGTGACGGCAAAAACGCATATTATGACGAAATACATAGCCGTTTGAAGAAAAACAAAGCCCTATACAGAAAATACTTAACCAATGATGGTAAATTAACTGTCAATGAATTAGGTGGATGGGAATGTGCTAAATGTCACTATTAATTTACTATAGCGAATAAAATAAGTTATGGAAGTAACAAAGAAATATTGGAAAGGAATTGAAGAATTAAATCAAACTCCTGAATTTACAAAGCATCGAGACAATGAGTTTCCGTTTCAAAACTCAGTTGAGCAGTTTTTGGTAGACGAGCAATTAGCTGAATCTTCAACAGGTCGTCGAGATTTCCTTAAGTTTTTAGGGTTCTCAGTAGCGGCAGCAACTTTGGCTGCGTGTGAGGCACCAGTGACTAAAGCTGTTCCCTACGTGAATAAACCTGAAGATGTAACACCAGGTGTTGCTACATGGTATGCATCTACGTATTATGACGGCATGTCATATGCTAGCATTCTCGTAAAAACTAGAGAAGCACGTCCTATTTTCATTAAAGGAAACAAGGATTTTGGTTTTACTAAAGGTGGAACAAACCCACAAATTATTGCATCCGTTTTAGGATTGTATGATAGCGAAAGACTCAATGGAGTACGATCCAAAGGAGAAGATGCTAATATTTCTATTGATAAGGCGGATAAAGCGATTTTAACTGCACTTAAAGGTGCTAAAGAAATTGTGTTATTAACCCCGACTGTAATTAGTCCTTCCTTGAACACAGCGATTTCAACGATGGCTGCGGCATATTCGGTGAACGGTGCCTCTAAGGTAAAAGTGGTTCAATACGATGGTGTTTCTTATGGCGCAATACGAAAAGCTAACGAACTGAATTTCGGAGCTTCTGTAATTCCTTCTTATGATTTCTCAAAGGCTAAAACCATAGTAAGCGTTGGTGCAGACTTTTTAAGCACGTGGTTGTTGGGTAATGAATATGCGGTTCAATATGGTGTGAATAGACTTCCAGGTAAAGGAATGTCTAAGCATTATCAGTTTGAATCCATTATGTCCATTACAGGTTCGAATGCCGATGGAAGAGCTCAGATTAAACCATCAGAATCAGCCAATGTATTAGCATATATTCTTAAAAGTATTGGCGGTTCTACCTTAGTTTCAAGTGCTTTATCCGGTGATGCGAAAAAAGTGGCTGACGCTGCAATTGCCGCGCTTAAGTCAAGCAAGAAAGAATCCTTAGTTGTTTGTGGTTCTAATAACGAGGCAGAGCAGTTATTAACCAACGCGATTAATAATCAATTGAATGTTTACGGAACAACGATTGATTTAACGAATGATGTTAGACTTTTCCAATCGAATGACAAAGAAGCAAATCAGCTTTTTGATTCAATTATTGCGGGTAAAGGTCCGGATGTATTAATAAATCTAGGTGCTAATCCGGTATATAATTCCTCGAAAGGAGATAAATTACGAAAAGGATTAGATGGTTTGAAAATGTATATTTCAACCTCGAGATATGCGGATGAAAGTTCATCGGTTTCAACATTTATTATTCCTGACCATCACCAACTAGAAGGGTGGAATGATTTTATGCCAAAAGCGAATCATTATGCCGTTGCTCAACCTACAATCCGCCCATTAGGTGATACCTATGCTGCGTTAGAATCTGTATTGGTTTGGGCCGGTGCAGCTACGCGTGATGGAAAAGATTCTACAGTTGCTTTTGAAACGATCAAAGCAACGGCTTCAACTCAAGGTTACGCTGATTTTTCAATGTTAACGCACAACAGTTGTGGGGCGGTGAATGTGCCAGTTTCAACCTTTGCTTATAAAGCTGTTTCCTCAACTGCAACCACTAAAGGGGGAGAGTGGGAAGTTGTTTTTTATCAAAAAACGGGGATTCGTGATGGAGGCTTAGCAAGTAACCCTTGGTTACAAGAACTCCCGGATCCAATTTCTAAGGTTACTTGGGATAACTACATTACCATGAATCCAGTTCAAATGGAAAAAATGGGATACGTTACAACCTATGACCAAGAACATGGCTTGAATATGGCTACTGTTACTGTGAATGGTCAAAAAGTTACGCTTCCGGTTTACCCTCAACCAGGACAAGCATTCAATACCGTTGGAATTGCTGTGGGTTATGGACGCGGTGCAAACGGTGAAAAAATCGGACGTGGAGCATATCAAACGAAGGAATACGGTGGCTATGAATTAGATGATCAAGGAAAAAGAAAAGCAATTGGAGTTAATGTTTATCCGTGCATAGCGGATGTAAATGGATTGCCTTCATATGCAGCCAGCGCAACTATTGCTAAGTCTGAAGGAGAATACTTGATTGCAGCTACCCAAATTCATCATACGGTGATGGGTCGTGATTCTATCGTAAGAGAAACCACTTTATCAACCTTTTTGAAAGGAGATCGAGAAGTGTTTAATCCGATTCATAAATTGCAGCGATTAAATGAGCATGGTCACCATGAAGAAGCTCCACTTGAGGAGTTTGACTTATGGAATGCGCATCCAATCGAGAAAGTTGGTCACCGATGGGGAATGACCATTGATTTATCCTCTTGTATTGGTTGTGGTTCTTGTTTAGTTGCTTGTCAATCAGAAAATAATGTACCTGTAGTTGGTAAAGATGAGGTTAGACGAGGTCGTGAAATGCATTGGTTGAGAATTGATAGATATTATGCATCAGCGGAAGAGTCCACCATTGGTAAAAAAGCAAATGAGGACGACTTTAATTACTCAGAAGCAGAAAAAGCGGCAGCGAATCCAGCTGTTGTTCACATGCCTTTGATGTGCCATCATTGTAATCACGCGCCATGTGAAACGGTTTGTCCAGTTGCCGCAACTACCCATAGTAATGAGGGCTTAAACCAAATGACTTACAACCGTTGTATCGGTACACGTTATTGTGCAAACAACTGTCCGTATAAAGTGCGACGATTTAACTGGTTTAATTACCCTTCATATAAGAAATTTACAGAAGTAAATCCTGCGCAAGATGATTTAGGCCGTATGGTGCTTAATCCAGATGTTACAGTAAGGACTCGTGGGGTAATGGAGAAATGTTCATTCTGTGTTCAACGAATTCAAAGCACTAAACTAACGGCTAAAAAAGAGGCAAGACCGGTTAAAGATGGTGAATTAGCCACGGCTTGTTCTGAAGCTTGTCCTACCAATGCCATTATTGTCGGAGATTGGAATGACGATAACTCAGCCGTAAAAGCGAGTTCCTCAGACAATAGAGCGTATCAAGCGTTAGAAGAGGTTGGTGTTAAACCGAACG
>JAIXRD010000324.1 GCA_027485365.1 Cryomorphaceae bacterium
GTGATAATGTTTCGTGCGCTCGGGCTTTGATAACGACGATATCGTTTTCTAATCCTTTTATTCGGCTTTAATGCGCTTTTAAACGCCCAAACATTTTCAAAAAATCGAGAGAAATTCCTCAAAGAAAGTCAAAAGTTGTTCATTGAGGAACAAATGGAATACAACGTGAATCAAGTTTTTCCATCGGTAATTGCGAATGCCTCAAGTCTTTCAGAAGGTAATTTTAATCGAATGGTAGATGCTGCAAATGCCGTGTATTCGTCATCCAACGACATACAGCTTACATATTTTATGGTGGCAACCTATGTTTATCAGTCAAAAAATAAATGGTCTTCTGATTTTACGAGCACATGGGTAGAATTAGAACGAGATTATCGAGCAAAAGACGCAGAAGATTACGGTCCGTTTCTAGAGTTCTCTTACAACTTGTTTCGCTTTAAAGCGCTTCATAAAAATGACAACTCGGTATGGGTGTTTAAAGGCGACATGCAGTGGAATACTGAGAAAAAGTTGAAGATTATCTGTTCGGATGGACAATTACTCGGGTATTCACCCGTCCTAAAAGGGGAGGACAGCGTTTGGGTTTCAGAAACGGGTGGTGTTTTTGAATATGAAACAAAAAAGTTTATCGGTAGAAACGGAACCATTACCTGGGAGAAGACAGGACTCAAGAAATCAGAAACGTTTGCTGAGTTAAAAGGGTATAGGATTGCTATGACCGATGTGGTTTTAAAAGCAGATACGGTTTCTTTGACAACTCCATATTTCACCTCACCAATTCTTGGCGCACTGGTAGATAAATCAAAAGATCGCTTGGAAGATCAAGATGGCGCACCACTCTTTTCATCATTCAGTCAGCGTTTGCGAATAACAGAGTTAAAGGAATTTATGGATTTCGATGGTGGGTTTAGTCTGCAGGGCAGCCGAGTGGTCGGTGCAGGTAAGAAAGGAAATCCCGCAACACTCATTTTTAAATACAAGAACAAACCAACCCTGATTGTAAGTTCGATGCATTTTGATATTGATCCAACTCGAATTCTATCTCGTGAATCTTCGCTTAAACTCGTTTATCCAAATGGAGATTCCCTGGTTCACCCATCCGGATTATTTGAATTTGAAGTACCTAAAAACCAGTTGCTTTACACCGCGGCGAAACGCGGTTCGTATGTTGTTCCATTTATGGATTATCACTTCAACGTGACGAATAATGCGCCTGTTTTAAAATGGGAGCCAGGAACTGCGTTTCCTAAATTCACCTTTGAGATGGCCACGTCACAAGCTCAGAAATCTATGCAATTTGAATCCTTGAATTATTTCGACCAGAGCGAATTTAAACTTTGGGGCGTAGGTAATCAAAATTCCTTAGTGCAAATTGCAGGCTATTGCAGGAAAAATTCCTTGGAAGTACTATCGGAAGGACAAGCAGCAAATGCCTTGGGATTGAGCATAGATTACGCTAAGTCAAAACTCTTGGATCTTTCAATGCGTGGTTTTCTCCAGTATAATACGACAGATAAGACAATTACGCCTTCAGCTAAACTATTTTCTTTCGCGGATGCAAACTCGAACGGGTTAGATTATGACAACATTTCCTTTACCTGTGATTTAAAAGAACGCCCGTTGCCAGCATCCACTGAACCGGCGCAAGCTGAAAAAATCAAGAAGTTAAATGCACGGTATGTAAAACAAGATTTTTATGCGTTCATCGATTTAGATAAGGATCAAGTGTTTTTAACGGGTGTAGATGGTTTAACCCTTTCAAATGCACAGCAGGTATCCTTGTACCCAGATTCTGGGTATTGCATACTAAAACCAAATAGGGATCTTATTTTTAAAGGACAATTATTGGCCGGTAAGCTATTTACAGAATTGAAGGATGCTTATTTTTCCTATGCAGAATTTAAAGTAAAATTAAATAATACCACCTATGCTGCATTAGTGGTTAATCCAATGGTCGCAGCAGACGGAGATCAACCCATCGAATTAGTAAGTTCATTTGCGAATTTAAAAGGGGAGATTTTAATCGATGAACCTACCTCGAAATCGGGTAGGAGTAAGACCAATAAAGCCTTTCCTAAATTACTTGTCCCGAATGCTACAAAAGTAGTATACAACGATCAATCCATTGTTAATGGAGCCTATGATTCATCACGTTTCTTCTTTAGGTTGGAACCCTTTGAATTGGATAGTTTAGATAACTTCAATGAAGCTTCACAGCGCTTTAAAGGTGAATTAATTTCAGGAGGAATTTTCCCGCCGATTAAAGAGCCTTTGAGAATCATGCCTGATTATTCCATGGGTTTTTCAACGGTTGCTCCTGCCGGAGGATGGGCTTTTTATGGGGATAATTCGAAGTATGAAAACAAAGTGATTTTGTCTCATAATGGGCTTCAAGGCGCTGGAACTATTAATTATAGCACTGCTACGGCCATTTCCCAAAAACTTACCTTCTTACCAGATTCTACCATTGGAATTGCCAAGTTTATTAATAAAGAATCCATTACAGGAGTTAAAGTCCCAAGTGTTACTTCGGAAGCAGCGTTGGTTACCTTCATTCCAAAAAAACAAGTCCTTAAAGCAAGTGCTTGGCGCGGTGTTAATCTTCAAATGTTTAACAACCAGTGCGAAATGGAAGGCAGTGTAATTTTATCCATCAAAGGAATGCGAGGTACTGGTATGCTTCATTTTCCAGATGCCGATCTTGGTTCAAGGGATTTTAGTTTTACACATGAAGATATTTTTGCAGATACTTCATCCTTCGCCTTGAAGAATAGATTTGTGAGTGAAGGTCAGGCTCCCGTGGCGATGGAAACTAAAGATGTGAAGTCAAATGTGTCGTTTAAAACACGAAAAGGGGAGTTTAATTCCTTTGGAACCAAACGAATAAAGTTCCCACCCAATCAGTATTACTGTACCATGGATAAATTTTTCTGGTACATGGATAAGGCGAATGTGGATTTTGAAAAGTCTAAATCGCAAAAAACCACCTTTGAGGCCGGTGCAGATTTAGAAGAATCCAATTTTTTCTCGATGCATGAAGACCAAGATACCTTGCAGTTTCGTTCGCTCCTCGCGAGTTACGACCTCAAGCTTCAGACCTTATTTTGTGGTAAAGTTGAATATGTGCGGGTGGGTGACGCGAAAATATACCCAGATTCTATGAAAGTTACGGTCAGGAAAAATGCGGTTATGGATCCCTTGAATAACGCTAAAATTGTAGCACCTTTTGTGACTAAATTTCATACGTTCACCAATGCAAACATTAATATAAGCTCTCGAAAAAAATATGAAGGAAATGCCAAATATCCATATTACGATCGCGACAGTGTACTAACCGTATTGGATATGAAGACCATTAAATATTTCAACTCGGTAACTCAGGCGGAAGGCGTAATTGCTCAGAAAGACAATTTTAAATTGAGTAAAGAGTTCGACTATTTTGGTAACATTAAAATTGTTGCTGCAAGTCCGGGGATTTACTGCGATGGCTCAACCAAATTAAATCATTCATGCCGTAGCTTTGATCGTTCATGGTTGAATTTTAAAGATACCATACTTGCTAAGAATATTCAGATTCCGATTTCTGAAAATCCGGTTAATGACCTAGGTAGGAAATTAGCGGTAGGTTTCCTTTGGAAAAATTCTGAATCGATGGACAGTGTACTGGTATATCCTGCATTTCTATCAAAAACACAGGGAATCGACGATCCTGTGGTTTTTACCTCTTCAGGGTATGTTCAATATAACCCAAACAGTTTAACCTTTCAAATTGGTGAAAAGCCTAGATTAAGCGGGGTAAGTGATGTGGGGAATCTTCTCACCATGTACACGGAAACCTGTTCCTTAACTGGCCTCGGGAAAATAAGTTTTGGGGTTAATTTAGGTGAAGTTACAGCAAACTCTTTCGGTTCAATCAGTTATGAAAACGAATCAAAGAAAATAGGGATGGACGTATCTACCTTAATCAAATTCCCTATGCAAAAGGATGTGTTCGATAAAATAGGCGATGGGTTAAAAGCACTTGAAGGTCAGAAAAATGTGGACATGAATTCAAAGAAACTTAACTTTTCCACGTATTTGCGACAGATGCTCAGCGAAGAAAAAGTAAATGAACTTTTGAAGGATTATGAAGAAGATAAACTTAGAAAGATGCCTGTCGGACTTGATCAAACCCTGGTGATTTCAGGGTTGAAATTTGATTTTGTTCGCTTCAAAACAAAAGCCAATGAAAGTGGATTCTCAAGTGGTTGGATTACTCGGCCCCCAAGCGGAACTACGGAAACTGATCAGGAAGGTGACGAAGTAAAAGCAAAAACTCGTTGTGCAATTATTGCCATTGAAGGCAAACCCATTCTAAAAGAAGTGGAGTTCAATATGGCAGTTTCACAGACAGCAATAGAAAAGTCCTATCAAGGATTATTGATTTCATTTAAAGATCAAACCGATAAAGATTTTCTCTTTGATTATGGAATGAACAGAAAAGATGGTAAATTGCTTGTCTATTCTAAGGATAGTGAATTGAAAACCATGGTCACTGAAATGAAGCCTGACAAACGGAAATCAAAAGATTTTTCTTTTGAATGGACCGATGATGCCTCACTACAGCTAGCTATGGTTCGATTAAAAGAGTTTTTAAGAGCAAAATAAATGACAATTGCGCTAGCGTTCCTTGCATCCTACCTTTTCGGTTCAATACCATCTGCGGTATGGTTGGGTAAGTGGTTGCATGGAATTGATGTTAGGGAACATGGCAGTAAAAATGCGGGTGCAACCAATTGCTTTCGCGTGCTCGGAAAACGCACTGGAACCTTAGTCCTTCTTATCGATATTTCGAAAGGGGTGCTCAGTATGATCCTGTCAAAGTACTTACTGGATGAAACAGGCTCGATGGTATTATTGATGCTCGCTGCGGGTATTTGTGTATTGGGTCATGTATTTCCGGTGTTTGCTGGATTTCGAGGAGGTAAGGGCGTAGCCACTTCATTGGGTGTTTTCTTAGGATTAAATCCGCTAACGGCTGTAAGCTGTATTTTGGTGTTTTTAGTTGTTTTCTTTTTCACTCGATATGTATCTCTTGCCTCTATTACTGCAGCATTTATGTTGCCTTTTATTAGTTTTTTCGTGTTTCACCAGGAAGAAACGGAATGGCTTTGGTTTAATGCCATCCTATCGTGCATAGTGATTATAGCACATCGTAAAAACATCAAGCGCTTGTTGAATGGAGAAGAACAACGAATGAACCTTAACGCATCTAAGATGTAACATTGGCTGACGTGTTCAAAATAAAAAACATAGGCTTTCTGTTACTTGCTTTTGTAAGCTTTAACCTTAATGCTCAATCCGTTATTCAAATTGAAAAACGCGCATTTGAAGCATATAAGTTAGCGCAATATGCAACAGCCAAAGTTGATTTCCAACAATTATTGGCAAGAGACCCCGAGTCAGATAGTTATAATTTTCATTACGCAGTATGTCTGTATCACACAGAAAACAAAAGCAATGCCCGCAAGTATTTCGAGTTTGTCGCAAACCGAAGTGTTGCCTTTTGTGATGCGCATTACTACCTTGGAAAAATCCATCACCTCAGTTATCGCTTTAATGATGCGATTGCTTCCTTTAAATCCTATTTAGCGTGTAATCCTTCCGATGGCTTGAATGCTAAAAAAGAAATAACATATTGTAATAACGGAAATGTGTTGCTTGAACAACCCAAATCGCTAACGACACTGGTCGCGCAATTGGCTACAGAAGAAACGTTCATTCAAAAGTTTGATATCGAGGAGATTGGTGGTAAAATTTATGCGGATCCATCCTTGCAAACCAAAGCCGATAAGAAAAAAGCATACATTCCGATTTGTTATTACAAACGCGGTGATACCTATAAGTTTTATGCGAGTTATGGGGACGATCCCGCTCAATTATCCTTATTCTACATTCAACGGATCAGTCAGGATGTTTGGTCTAAGCCCACCCAAGTTGCGCTTACATCGCCAGCCTCAGACCTTGTTTTTCCGTTTTTTGATACTCAAGCGAAGCGTCTCTATTTCTCTTCCAATGGGTTTAATTCTATGGGAGGATTTGATCTATTCAGTGTTTCGTTTGATCCCGAGACCAATACCTTGGGAACTGTAGAGAATTTAGATTTTCCATTTTCTTCAGCGGCGGATGATTTTTTCTTTGTTCCCTTAAATCCATCAGCTACAATCGCTTGGTTTGCTTCGGATCGGAATGTAGCTACCGGAAGAATTGAAGCACTTAAAGTAAGCTATACGGTTAATGCTGGAAATTTAATTGCCTTAAGTGGTCAATTCACGGATTTGGTTAATCTGAAAAACACTCGGATTCAAATTAAAGTGAAAGACACTCAAGACGGTACAGAATATGGTCCATTCACAAGCGATGATAATGGGAAATATAACATGCTGTTGCCCGGTGCCGGAAAGTATGTATTCAGCGCGTATATCGACGGTACGGAAAAGATATTTGAAAATGAACAAACCTTACCTGATCAGAAGGATAATGTGTTATTCAAACAAAACGTAAAGTATTCCATGGACCAGGGCAATGAACTGGCAGGTTTTAGCTACGACTTTAAAGGTGGAATGACCGAAGAAATGAAGGCTTTCAAGTCGAATTCTATTTCTCAATTATCTCTGAACGCACGGCCAGTATTAAACTCAACGCAAGTTAGTACAGAGGTTGGCGATCAAGAGAACGTAGAAGAGCAACTTACGGCATTAAACCTTGGAGGGAACAACCTCACTGAAAAAAGTGAACTTTTAGTGGATAAATTGATTGAAATTTCAAATACAGGATTTGATTTACAGGATACAGCGGAAGACCTTGCAAGACAAAAGAACCAGGTCGAGTTTAAATTAAAAACCTTTTCAGATCAAGCCTCAAGGTATAAGGAATTGTTAAAGGGGCAGGATTCCATTGCCAATCAATACTATGCGAAAGAATTGATTCAATTGCTGGATTCAATTCAAAAGTATGAGCTGAAATTACTTGAAAATACGCTCGCATCCGAAAGGAATAGTAAGCACATCGATTCATGGAATGCCTTAAATGTAGAGCCTTCAATTAACGCATTAAGTGACCAAATCAAGATGGCACTCATTCAAGAGAATCAAGATTCACTCGTTCAGGTATTGAGTCGCAATCAAGAAGCAATTAGAGAATTCATTGAATATCCTTCATCTATTGCCAATCAAGTTGTTCAAGCCACGTCTTCTTCGGATCAAACAGTTGCTGAATTAACAGCACTTCGGAAGAGTGAAGTACAGTTAAAGAATGAAATAGCCCAAATCAACGACAAAAAATCTCAGGCGAAGCGAAAGGAATTAGAACAATTAAATGCAGACCAAGCAGCTAAAGAAAAGCAACTGAGTACCATTTCTTCCTTAATTGCCGAGAAAGAACATGAGCAAATAAAAGCCGAACTTGCTAATTCCTTTCAGAAAGAAGGATTTACACTGAGTGATTCTACCTTGGAAGGTCTCGTAGCACGCGTTCAAAAAAACCAAGAAGCACAGCGGCAAGCAGCTCGTATAGCGAATCAAACCCAAGTTTCATCTGTTAATTCAACCGATGCTATACCGCTTAGTAACCAGATTTCTTCGATTAAGGCCGAGAATGAAGTGATAAAGAATCGATTTGTTTTGGCAAATCCTCAGGAAAAAGAGGCCTTGGCAGCACGTTCCCAACAATTAGAGGCTCGCTTGGATTCGCTTCAGACCTTGAAACTTGAATTGGAGAACATCAGCGTACAAAATCCAGTTCAACCGAAAACTACTGAAACGACACCTGTCGTAACGGACCCAACTAACCCAGAAGTAAATCCAAATAACACCGCACAGAATCCAGTACAGCCGAAAACTACCGAAACTACGCCTGTTGTAACTGACCCAACTAACCCA
>JAIXRD010000318.1 GCA_027485365.1 Cryomorphaceae bacterium
GTGTTCAAGGGAAGAAAGTACCTCAGAGATATTGGTGGTGATTTCTTGGTTATTTATGGATACGAGCTGATCTCCCTCGGCTAATCCACCCACATCCGCAGGACTACCAGGTGCGATATCCGTAATGAATGTTTTCTCAGTTTTAGTTAGGATTTTAATGCCCAACGATCGTTTGTAAAGTTCGGTTGGAACCTCTTGCTGAAGTTCAATCCCATAAAAAGAAAAGGCTTCTTGAAGCAAGGATTCATAGCCATTCGCTGCATGAATGTACTGGTCAAATAGGCTGCTGAAATCTATTCCGGAAATTTGTTGAAGTTGATCGATTATATCGTTTTCGGTATATCCAATTTGCTGTAACCCAAACTCATAAAATAGGCGATTCATGAGGTGTTGCAAGGTGACTTTATTATGTGTTGCCTCCCGTATTTTAGCATCCAAAATAAACGCCATTAAACATCCTTCATTGTAGATTGATACTTTTCGACCGGGCGTGCCTTTTACATAACCATCAACCCACGTGTCGATTGAGGAATCAGCAACCGAATATGCGAATCTGCCAACATTATCTACGTGCGTTTGGATTTGCGCTTCAAGCAGTTGAAGATAACGCTCCGATGTAATCAATCCTCCAGTAAGTAAATAATAATCCCCGAAAAAGGTAGTAATTCCTTCGTATACATAGCCTAGACGAGAATAGGTAGGTCCTTCGAACCGATAGGGTAGCATCTCCAGGGGTCTAATGGTCTTCACGTTCCATACGTGATACAATTCATGCGATGCTACAGCCAATAAGGATTCGTATCGTGTACTTTTCCATTCTGCGGTTGGACCAAGAACAATTACCGTATTATTCAAGTGTTCTACCCCATGCAAATATTTGTCCTGCACGCCAATTAAAAGAAACGAAAACGTGCTGGTTGGAAATTCACCGAAAGCTTGCACTTGCTGCGCTGTAAAATGTTTGAAGTCTTTTATGAGTTGCTCTGAGGATATCCCGTGCGCCTCAACTGAATGAATGTAGAAGGTGTAGTCGGAAATTTCATATGAATAAGACTCAATGGCAGGGCTCGCTAATATCGGGGTATCGAATGCCTCGTCTAAATTTGAGAATTCAGGTAGGCTATTAGCTTTGTGTTCAAGTCCTGCGAGCGACCATTCCTGAGGAATTTCTATGGTTAATTTAATTTCCGATGTTTTACAATAGTCATTGTAAACGAGTAAGTTAACCGGGTTTATTAAAAGTAATTTCTCGTCTAAATACGTGTTTCCAGCGGTTAATTCAGCACCATAATATAAATAGGTAAGCACAATCGAATCGATGTCTTTGGTGTGCACTAACCATTCATTTTTACTTATTTTCTCCGTACGAATGCGCTGTGAGCCATGGTACACATTTAAGTTTGAAATGAGTCGTGCAAAATTCCCTTCTTCATACCTTCCGGGACGCCAAGCTGCGATTCTGAGTATGGTTTCATCGTCGGGAGTAGGAAGCGTAACATGAACTTGGATTCGATGCCGACTTGCTTGGTACAGGCTAATGCGGTAATCGATCATACTACTTAGTATAATTCTTCTTGCAGTTGTGCGATTTTTGAATCAGCGATGTAGTCATCATAGGTCATCATTTTATCAATCATTCCCTTTGGGGTTAGTTCGATAATTCGATTGGCTACGGTATTAACAAGCGCCTGGTCATGTGAAGTAAACAGCATCGATCCCCTGAAATCTATCATGGCATTGTTTAATGCGGTAATTGATTCTAGGTCCAAGTGGTTCGTTGGTTCATCCATCATTAGGAAATTTGCCTTTGCTAACATCATTTTTGATAGCATGCAACGCACTTTTTCTCCACCCGAAAGTACATTGGCGGTTTTCATTGCCTCTTCACCGGTAAATAACATGCGACCTAAAAAAGTTCTTAAATTTACTTCTTCGCGCTCTTCATCTCCTTGCGCATATTGACGAAGCCAATCAATTAAACTGACTTTATCTGAAAAGAAATGATGATTGTCGTTAGGAAGGTAAGCGGTACTGATCGTGGTTCCAAACGTGAAAGAACCTGTGTCTGCTTTGGCTTCTTGGTTTAGTACTTCAAAAAATTGGGTTAATGCCACTGAATCTCTTGAAACGATGGCAATTTTATCACCTTTATTTACCGTAAAGGTGATGCCTTGAAATAGGAAGTTTCCTTCATGTTTTTTGCCAAGATTCTCAATGGATAGGATTTGATTTCCTGCATCACGATCTTGGTGAAAGGTGATTCCCGGATACCTCCTGGACGAAGGTTGAATTTCTTCCAAGTCCAAATTGTCCAACATTTTACGTCGGCTGGTGGCTTGTTTCGATTTTGCCGCATTCGCAGAGAAGCGGGAAATAAACTCCATGAGCTCTTTCTTTTTTTCCTCCGCTTTTTTGTTTTTATCTGAACGTTGTTTAGCAGCAAGCTGAGAGCTTTCGTACCAAAACGTATAATTTCCTGTAAATAGATTGATTTTTGAAAAATCGATGTCGCAAATATGTGTACAGACGGTGTCTAAGAAGTGACGGTCGTGCGATACTACGATTACCGTATTTCGAAAATCTAACAAGAAATCTTCAAGCCATGATATGGTTTTAAGGTCGAGGTCGTTGGTTGGCTCATCGAGAATTAATACGTCCGGGTTACCAAAAAGTGCTTGCGCAAGAAGGATTCGAACCTTTAGTTCATTTGAAATCTCTTGCATCAACAGGTCGTGTTTACTTTCGTCAATTCCAAGATTACTCAATAAAGTAGCTGCATCCGTTTCCGCATTCCATCCTTCTAAGTCTGCGAATTCTCCTTCCAATTCTGCGGTTCTCATGCCATCGGCTTCTGAAAAGTCTTCTTTGGCGTATAATGCATCTTTCTCTTGCATGATTTCATACAAGCGTTTATGTCCCATGATTACTGTTTGTAAAACAGGGTATTGATCAAATTCAAAGTGATTTTGACGTAAAAAGGCAATGCGCTTTCCAGGTTCTAATTCAACTCTTCCGGTGGTAGGGTCTTGTTCGCCAATTAGAATTTTGAGAAAGGTAGATTTTCCTGCTCCGTTTGCGCCAATGACGCCATAACAGTTTCCTTGGACAAACTTTGCATTTACTTCGTCGAATAAAACACGTTTCCCAAACTGAAGGGATAGATTCTGTACAGATAACATTTCTTAGATTTTGCGCAAAGATAAGGACTTTGAACGAGTTCCTTATTTTTTACAGCTGTAAACGAATGCCGGAGGAAAATTTAGTGGAGTAAATGCCAAATTCATGTAATTAAAATGGCGTTGAATGGCTTTCTTAGATTGAAGGGAATATTGGAATTGAACAAAATGACCCTCTGGCGATAAACAGTTATGGGCAGCTGTGAGAATCTGTTCTCTCAATTTTTCATCGAAAATTGCTAAAGGAAGCGAAGAAATGATGCAATCTGCGTTTTGAATACCCCGTGCTGCTAATATGTTCGATAAATCA
>JAIXRD010000161.1 GCA_027485365.1 Cryomorphaceae bacterium
CATTGCCTTCTTATTGGTTTGGGGAGCGATGATGGTAGAAGGCAAAAGCCAGCAACAATTAACGCAATTATACGGTGAAATCATCGCGTTTACCTTATGGATCAATCAACTTTATAGGCCCATCCGTCAATTAGCGGATAAGTTTAATATTTTCCAACGAGGGGTAGTAAGAGCAGAACGTTTATTCGAAATTTTAGATGAAGTAGAAGAGGTTGAACCCAATGAGGAACATCCAACAACCTTTAGCAATGGAGATATTGAATTCCATAACGTATCGTTTTCATATACGTCGGATAACCCCTTACTTTCATCATTTAACTTATTAATTCCTGCAGGAAAAACAACAGCCTTCGTTGGCGCTACTGGATCAGGTAAAACGACCATTATTAACTTAATTGGACGTTTTTATGAGATTAATGCCGGGAAAATCACCATTAATGGAATTGACTTGAGTCAATTAAATCGAAGTGAAATCAATAAGCATATCGGGTTTGTATTACAGGACGTATTTCTTTTTTCAGATACCATTCACAACAACATAACGCTCGGAAATCAAGCAATATCTAGAGAACAAGTGATACAAGCAGCCAAGCAAATCGGAGCACATGATTTTATAATGAAAATCCCTCAAGACTACGACCATGTCATTGGTGAACGAGGCGGAGTGCTTTCGGTGGGACAACGGCAGCTGCTCGCGTTTATTCGAGCCATGGTCTATGAACCTATGATTTTAATCCTCGATGAAGCAACGTCGAGTATTGACAGTGAATCAGAAATTCTAATTCAAAAGGCCATTGCTGAAGTAACAAAAAATAGGACATCCATTATCATCGCGCACCGCTTATCAACAATTCAACAAGCCGATCAAATCCATGTAATGGAAAAAGGCCAAATCATTCAAACAGGTACGCACGCTTCGTTATTGACTGAAGAGGGTGCTTATAAAACCTTGTTTGAGAAACAATTCAACGAACTCGATGAAAAAGTTTAAAATTGGTGGTGTACCAGAACACTTTAACTATCCTTGGCGAGTCGCCATTGAAGAGAAAGCGTTTGACTCCTTAAATGTTTCCCTCCATTGGTCTGATATGACCGGGGGAACCGGACAAATGATCAAGGGATTAGAAACGGGAAGCTTAGATATTGCGGTTTTACTAACAGAGGGCATTAGCAAAGCTATTTTACAAGGAGCTCGAGCAAAGATCGTGGATCTTTATGTAAAATCTCCGTTACAATGGGGTATTCATGTGCCCATGCAACAAAGATTACAAGCAAATTCAAAGGAGCACCGTTTTGCTATTTCACGCTACGGATCGGGTTCACACCTGATGTCGTATGTACTTGCCCAAAAGGAACAATGGGGAAAAGAAAGCCTTCAATTTAATGTAATCGGGGATGTATATGGAGGAATTTGGGCCTTGGAAAACAACGAAGCCGATTACTTTCTTTGGGAAAAGTATACTACTCAACCGTTTGTAGATAAAGGGAGCTGTCAGCGCATCGGACAGGTGGATACGCCTTGGCCTTGTTTTGTTATCGCATGCAGGGAAGAACTACTGCTAAAAGATTCGGAAGTGATTCATCAAATCATAGCCATCGTTAAAAAGCAAGCTGCTGCACTTAGTGCTGATACACAAACTGCGGAGGCAATCGCATGGAGGTACCATTTGAGTATACCGGAGGTTACGCAATGGCTTAGTGAAACTACTTGGAATACGGAATCGATAAGCCTTGTTTCTGCAATTCAACCGACCATTGATTTTCTCTTAGATTCCGAATTAATTACTGCAAACGATGCTGAATCATGGGATACAAAACTCTTTTAATCCTACTTTGTTCCCTACCCTTCTGCTCTTTTTCTCAGTGGGGTTGCACAGACCCACAAGCAACAAATTACGATGTAAACGCCTCAATTAACGATGGAAGCTGTATCTATTCCCCGACAAATTACACCTTAAGTTTAATTAATAATCTGAGCGATGTGCTTCAAGAAAACTCGGGGCTAATTCGTGTAGGAAACCTTCTTTATACCTTTAATGATTCTGGTTCAGGGGCTGTAATTTACGAACTTGACACCTTGGGCACGGTACTTCGACCGATTGTGATTTCCGGAGCAACCAATGTGGATTGGGAGGCCATCACATCAAATTCCACCCATGTATTTGTTGGAGATGTAGGAAATAACAATGGCAATCGGCATGACCTATGCCTCTATCGTTTCCTTAAATCGGACTTGACCTTAGATACGATCCAAGCAGAAAAACTGGCCTTTTATTGGTCAGACCAAACGCAATTCACCTCGCTACCCAATGCGAACAACTACGATTGTGAAGCCATCCTAGCAGATGCGGATTCAATTACACTCTTTTCAAAAAATTGGGAAGATCTACAGACCCGAAGGTATCGCCTTCCAACGTTTTGGACCGATACCATTGCAGCGCAATTAATCGATAGTTTCAACGTGGACGGATTAATTACAGATGCCTGTGCAGATACCATAGAACATCGAAGTTATTTACTCGGATATAAAAACAACGGAAGTAATTTCTACACAAGCTTTGTGTGGTGTTTATGGGATTATCAGAGCCAGGACGTGTTTTCAGGAAACCGACGGAGGATAGAGGTCGGTAACGTACTTAACTTAGCGCAAACCGAAGGGATTGCATTAAACGCAGCGAACAAGGGATATATAAGTTCCGAAAAAGTAGCTTCCGTAATCACCATTGCCCCTAAACTTTTTCAATTTGATTTCTCTCAATTCGTTGAACCTACCGCATCAGTCAAGCCCACAGAACCTATGGATCCCTTTCAACTTATCCCTCATTTGGAGGAAGGGTATACCGAGTTAATGATTCCAATGCCTTTTAATCAATGCATGTTAACCGATATACAGGGCAGAACGATACACCTGGAATCTACGAATCGTTTCAATATCTACGTGCGTGGATTCGTATTGCTTACCGTTGATGGAAAAAACACCTTACTTTTCCTTCCTTAATCTTTCTTAAAGAGAGTCGCAGAAGCTTGGGCGGAAGGCATAATCACTAAATCATGGATAGAAACATGGGGCGGACGGGTTACAATAAATTGAACAGCGTCTGCAATGTCTTTGGCATCTAAGGGTGTAAACCCTTGATAAACGGCCGAGGCTTGATCTTCATCCCCCTTAAATCGAACCAAAGAGAATTCAGTTTCTGCAGCTCCCGGCGCAATGGAACTCACCCTAATCCCAAACGGAAGCAGGTCCATACGCATTCCTTTTGTTAGTTGATCTACAGCCGCCTTCGTGGCACAATATACATTGCCTTGAGGATACGCTTCCTTTCCAGCAATGCTGGTAATATTTATGATCAATCCCTCCTTGCGAGCTTTTAATAAAGGAATCACTGCTTGACTCACATATAATAAGCCCGTAAGATTTGTATCGATCATTTGTTCCCAATCCGAAGCGAGGCCTTGATCTATGGTGGATCTTCCGGCAGCAAGTCCCGCATTATTAATTAATACGCTTAGGTTTTGCTTAACATGATCATCCAATGCATCTACCCACTGATTAACTGCTGCACGGTCACGCACATCGAGCTGGCCAATGATAATGTCTGGCGAATCCTGGGAGAGCGTTTCTTTGAGTGCAATCAAACGGTCCAAGCGTCTTGCTGTTAAAATCAATCCATATCCTTCTTTTGCTAAGCAAGAAGCTATTGCAGCGCCAAACCCTGACGATGCGCCTGTTATAAGTGCGTATTTAACCATTGATACATTTTATTTGACGTGAACAAACGTTTAACATAGGGTACTTGATAATGCGATAAACTCATCCATAAAAAAGGTAGAACCGGCGCTTTGTATCGTACCATAGCGCCAACAACCGGTGCGGTCATCCCTACAAGAGAAATCACAGCCAAGCTAAAAACCAACATTGGAAAACGCCAATCCAGCTTCCAGGATATATCCCTTAAGCGCAACAACGCACCAAATAAAACCAGTAAAATCACTATGTTTTCGGTAAAAGCCAATATGGACTGTACATTTTTTAACATGCTAATATTCGGATAAACCAAAACGTTCCAAATGCCCAAAGGAATTAAAGCCAAGACCGTTGTCAATCGTCCATCCATTGGAATAATAGGCACAATACTTCCTGCATTTACGGCCTTGGCCATTTGAATGAAATCAAATTGTTTTCCTTGAAGGGTTGAAAGCATACTCCATTCGGGAAAAAACAGGACATGGCATAATATAAACAAGCTAAGGAAGCCAATAACACAACTACCTAGCATACGCCAGGACTTTGTTCGTGCCCAGATCCAAGTGATCACAACCACGGGAAGTAAGGCAATCAAAATATAAATCTTTAAAAACGACAGCATGAATAGGCTGAGCATGCCCAATAACAAAAATTCTAATCTAACCCGCTGATACAACTGAAACAGGCTGTAAAGAAACCCGCCAAGCGCAAAAAACAACAAGGCTTCCTTTAAAATACCACTGCTCCAAAACACGGCAGAAGGCAATAGGAATGCAGCTATAAAAGAGGTGATCTTTGAGGTGGAAAGCTCCATGAACAAGCGAAACAACCAATATGAACCAAGCCAGGATAAGGCTAAAAATACGACGAGATTAAGTCCGTAAGATCCGCGAGTGACTAAATTCAATAATGCATTAACACGAATAACCATACGATTATCATTCGCAATGCCATGGTCGTAAGAACGAAACCAGTAGTTTAAGCGATTCAAATAAACCATATCATTTTCATTCCAGGTACCAAGCATAATCCGTGTGAATACAGCAGGTTGCTCAGCGGCAATTTCACTCAAAATAATCCCATCATCATAGTACTTAAATATATCGGCCTCATTTCGTGAAGGATACACGCTCGTGTAAACATAAAGAAGAATTATTGCCGCTAAACCCTTTATACCCCAGGAGCAAAGTAAGGTCCATACCGATAAACCCTTAAACCAAGGTGAAATAAAAATAAAGCCACCAAAAACTAGTGCTCCAAGGCCGAAAGATAAGGCAAACATCACAGCGACAAAAGTACCAAAATATGTCAGTTTTATTGGAAAGCAAGGCTTGAATATCCGTTAATTATGCCAAAGTGTCACCTTGAGCGCTTTGGTATGTAAATTGAAAATAGTTGTACGTCTAAAAAAAATTAAACACATGAAAACAGGTCAAATTAATGTTCAAACGGAAAATATATTTCCAATCATTAAAAAGTTTCTTTACTCGGATCATGAAATTTTCCTTCGGGAGCTTGTATCTAACGCGGTAGACGCCTCTCAAAAACTAAAGGTTTTGGCTACTAATGGTGAATATAAAGGTGAACTCGGTGAATTGAAAGTGGAAGTGCTATTGGACCGTGAAGCCAAAACCTTAACCATCAGAGACCATGGGATCGGCATGACCGAAGAAGAAATCGATAAATACATCAACCAAATTGCCTTTTCTGGGGCCGAAGAATTTGTAAACCAATACAAAGGCAAAGAGGGTGCTGAACAAATCATTGGTCATTTTGGATTAGGATTTTATTCCGCCTTTATGGTAGCAGAACGTGTACAAATCCAAACCTTATCTCGTCATGAAGGTGCACAAGCGGTGCAATGGGAAAGTAATGGCTCGCCGGAATTTACTATAACAGAAATCGAAAAAACGGAACGCGGAACAGATATTATTCTATACATCAATGAAGATGCCCTGGAGTTTAATGATAAAAATAGAATTCAGGGGATCCTTTCCAAATACTGTAAATTTCTTCCAATTCCCGTGTTTTTTGGCACCAAGACCGAATATATTGATTCTCCAGAAGGAGAAAAAGATGACAAGGGAAATGTGAAACGCGTGGCAATAGAGGTTCCGAACCAAGTGAATAATGTAAAACCCGCATGGACCGTGTCACCGGCTTCATTGAGCGAAGAAGATTATCAATCGTTCTATCGTGAACTTTATCCTTCCACTTTTGATGCGCCCTTGTTTAACATTCACTTAAATGTGGATTATCCATTCAATTTAACCGGGATTCTTTACTTCCCTAAGATTAAAGAAAATGTAGAAGTTCAGCGAAACAAAATCAACCTCTACAGCAATCAGGTATTCATCA
This sequence comes from Cryomorphaceae bacterium, assembly GCA_027485365.1. Lineage (GTDB taxonomy): Bacteria > Bacteroidota > Bacteroidia > Flavobacteriales_D > Crocinitomicaceae > UBA952. Next base: position 6,107 of record JAIXRD010000161.1, read on the forward strand.
CGGACAGTGTTGAAGAAATAGTTCCTGAATTTTTAACCCTACTTCACGGGGTAATTGATTCCCCGGATATTCCATTAAATGTTTCACGTTCTTATTTACAGAGCGACTCCAATGTGAAAAAAATATCTGCGCACATCACCAAAAAAGTTGCGGATAAATTGGCAGAGATGTTCAATAAGGACCGAAAAGATTTTGAGGAAAAATGGAATGACCTTTACATTTTTGTTCAATACGGGATGTTGTCGGATGAGAAGTTTGCAGAAAAAGCAAAATCCTTTGCTTTACTGAAAAACACAAGCGGTGAATATTTTACCATGGAAGAATACCTTGAGAAAATAAAAGCCAATCAAACCAATAAAAGTGAAGAAACCATTATACTTTACACCTCTGATGCTGGAGGACAATTCTCTTATGTGAAACAAGCGGCAGACCGCGAATATGATGTATTGATTTTAGAAGGACCCTTAGCGTCTCATTGGATTCAAAAACTGGAACAAGGCAATGAGAAGGTTCGATTCAGCAGAGTGGATTCAGATAGTTTAGATAAACTAATTGACAAAGGCGAGGAAATACCTTCAAAATTAAGTGCTGCCGAGGAAGAAAAACTAAAACCTTTGTTTGAAGGAGCAGTTAACAAAGAGAAATTTACAGTGCAATTGGAATCAATGCCTGAACAGGATGCGCCAATTCTGATAACACAACCTGAGTTTATCCGCCGAATGATGGAACAGCAACGCATGGGTGGTGGGGGCTTTTATGGTGCCTTTCCTGAAATGTATCAACTCGTTGTGAATGGAAATCACCCGGTAATGAGCAAAGTATTGAAGATGAAAAGCGCTAGACAGCAAGAAACTGTGAAACAGTTAGTAGACTTAGCCATGTTATCTCAAGGCTTGTTAAAAGGTGAAGCACTTTCCGAATTCATCCAACGTTCTGTGAGCGGTATGGTAGAATCTTAGTAAGTTTGCATTAAAATACGAAATTGTACAAGTGGTTTTTAGGGGTTGGATTCCTCGTTCTTACTGGAAGAGTTAAATACGGCATTATCGGTTTTGTAATCGGTAGTATTATTGATTTCCTGAGTAGGGGGAATCAAACCAAAGCCCAAGCGCAACAAAGTTCAGGCAGCGGCTTTGAGTATTACCGTCAACGCGCAACGCAATACGATTTCCCCACGATGTTAATGGCCTTATCTGCGGTAGTAATGAAGGCAGACGGCTCTGTAAAACGTGCGGAATTGGATTACGTCAAGGGATTTTTCACTGCCCAATTTGGGAATCAATTCACTCGGGAACACCTACAAGTACTCAAGCATTTCTTAGATAACGGACAGATTCCAATCTCTGACATTTGCAATGACATCCGGAACAGAATATCTGTTGATGGCCGCATTCAAATGGTACATTACCTCTTCCAAGTAGCTAAAGCAGATGGGCATGTGGATGATAGCGAAATGAAAATCATTGAACAATTAGCCAATAAACTGGGGATTCCAGCCATGGAATTTGACAGTGTCAAAAACATGTTCTATCGCAGTGCAGATTCGGATTACAAAATTTTGGGGATTGAAGCCTCTGCCAGTGATGAAGACGTAAAACGTGCCTACCGTAAAATGGCCATTGCCTTCCACCCGGATAAAGTAGCTCAAATGGGAGAGGAATACCAAAAAGGCGCCAAAGAAAAATTCCAACAAATACAAGACGCTTACGAGAACATCAAAAAGAAGCGAGGAATTAAATAGCGTTTAATGTGTTCGGGTCATTTGTTCGGGAACACAAATAATAAAATCAGCTTTACCCAAATGTTCTTTTTCCAAGGCATTGATATCGGTTTGGGTTACCGTAGAAATCGTGGTGATGCGTAAATCCGGTTTTGCCTTCAACAGATACCACATGATTCCTTGGTAAAAATCACTGTGATACGCTCCATTGTAATGCATGAAAAAAGTAGCAGGCTTTAGATTGGCTAAAATAAACTTAGCCATGGTCGCATCCTTAAATGCCTGACTTTCCACCATGTAACTTCCTTTTGAACCCGAAGGCATGTGAGAAGCCATTTCTCTTAAGGACTTATACTGCGAAAGATTCGTGTCTAATTCAAAGAAGGGATCTGCCATTTGGCTTAAAATAAGTGGAGACAAGGTATCGAAGGCTGAACGTCCTTTCTTAAACATCAGGCTGGCATATTTACGTTGAATGTTATCAGCGATGCAGGGAAGCTTATTTGTTTTTGCAAATTCGATCAGGGGCGCGTAATCCGTTTCATAATTAGGCCACAAGCGCAGTGAATCTTTTAACGATTTTTCCGGGATTCCACCGTTCAGATAGCGCGATAAAACGGCTTGTTGGTCTTGCTCAAACATTTCAAACCCCAACATGAGATTAGCTCCGTGTTGATCGAAGGCATCCTGCGTTAATTCCAACTGCAACCAATGTACAATGGGATTGTCATGATATTCACCAAAAAGCACCAAATTTCCTGCTAAACTTTTCGATTTGAGGTCTTTGTACTTTACAGCCTTTCCTTTGGCATTATAAATCACAAAGGCTTTATCGTGTTGACTAAAACAAAAGGAAGCCCACACGAAGCAACAACATATCAATAAAATTTTCATAGCGTAGATTTCTTACGAAGGTAAGTAATCTGAACTTAACCTAACAAGGAATGCAATGCCTCTTGAATGTGGCTAGACTTTACGGTACCTACGATTTCAGCCATAAATCCCTTGATGAGCATATCGGTAGCTTTAGATTCACTAATTCCCCGAGCTCTAAGAAAAAACAAGGCTTGTTGATCAAGTTGTCCGGTGGTTGAACCGTGAGAACATTTAACATCATCCGCATAAATTTCCAGTTCCGGTTTAGCATTGATTGTCGCTGAATCCGATAATAGAATGTTCTTATTGGATTGGTATGCGTTGATTTTCTGCGCGTCTTGATACACCTTCACTTTCCCATTGAAAACCCCGGTGGCTTTATCTGAAAGCACGCCTTTATAATTCTCATCCGATGTGCAATTCGGAGCGGTATGATGCACATAAGTGTGGTTGTCAATGTGGTTGTTTTCTCGGCCAATGAATGCGCCGTACAGTTGTGTATGAGTGCCTTCTTCTTGGGAAAACACCTCCACGTCATTGCGCGTAAAATGGGTATTTGCTGTAAGGGTTTGTAAGGCAAACGTACTGTCTTTTTGTTGGTAGATCCGTTGCGTATGGAACCCGTAATGTGTTCCATTGGTTTGTTGTAACATGTCTGTATGGAGATCCGCCCCTACTCCAATAAAGAAATCGAAAAGCACATTGGCATATGTATCTTGGCTCGTTCCCTCAAAGAACACCTCCAATTGAGCACTGGCGTGATTACCCAAAACGAATTGATGATGTAAAATCAAGCCGGTATGTTCACCTTGAATGCGATGGATTATTCGTATTGGCTTGATAATTTTAGTATTAGCATCAACGCGTATGGCTACTCCACCTTGAGCGGTTAATGCATTGATATGTTGTACATGCCCCTGGAGCGTGCATGCATTCCATGCGGTGGTATCAAGCGCACCAGAAAAATCAATATGTAATCCCGTGATTGGTTCAGCACAATGCCACGTTTCATTTTCAAAAATAATATCAATCGTTTCGGAAGAAGGAAGCGGGTTTGCGGGTTGATTAATTTTTACGGGGCTTAATTTCAGTGCCGCCACTCGACCAAGCCGCGTATATTTCCAAGCCTCGTCACGTGTCGTTGGAAAATGATGTTGGAATTCAACCCCGTCCCTTGCTGCCTGTAAAAGTGCGGTCGGGAGCTTCAGTTGTGTTGGCTCAAGTTGCTTACAAAAATCGATTAATGTACCACTCATTACTCCGCTGATTTAATCCAATCGTATCCTTTTTCTTCCAATGCTAACGCTAATTCTTTTCCGCCAGTTTTTACAATTTTCCCATCGTAAAGCACGTGAACGAAATCAGGAATAATATAATCCAGTAGGCGCTGATAGTGGGTAATTACAAGGGTGGCATTTTCCTTAGATTTTAAGGCATTTACCCCACCGGCTACGATCCGAAGGGCATCAATATCCAAGCCTGAATCGGTTTCATCCAGCACTGCTAATTTAGGTTCAAGCATTGCCATTTGAAAAATCTCATTGCGCTTTTTCTCACCGCCAGAAAACCCTTCGTTCACGGCCCGAGAAGCCAAGGACGCATCAAGGGCTACCAAGGCTGATTTTTCTTTTACTAAACTTAAAAAGTCTTTGGCTGAAAGCGCGGATAAGCCTTTATGTTCACGTATTTCATTGATGGCAGTTTTCAAAAAATTCACATTCGAAACGCCTGGAATTTCTACCGGGTATTGAAATGCTAAAAACAGGCCTTCTCGTGCACGCTCTTCAATGGATAAATCAAGCAGATCTTGGTCTTCAAACGTAATTGTTCCGGAAGTAACTTCATAATCTTCCTTACCCGCAAGCACACTCGCCAGGGTACTTTTTCCAGCACCATTCGGTCCCATAATCGCATGAACCTCTCCGGCATTTATTTCAAGGCTCAAGCCTTTTAAAATTTCTGTCCCATTAATGGACGCATGTAAATCTGTTATTTTCAACATATGCTTTTCAATTCTATCCAACACTTCCTTCTAAACTAATACTCAATAACTTTTGTGCCTCAACCGCAAATTCCATTGGTAATTGATTGAGCACTTCTTTACAATATCCATTAACGATCAAGCTAATGGCTTTTTCTTCCGAGATCCCTCGTTGCTGACAGTAGAACAATTGGTCCTCTCCGATTTTCGAGGTGGTTGCCTCATGTTCAATTTGTGCTGAAGCATTTTTACATTCTATATATGGAAAAGTATGTGCCCCGCATATACTGCCCATCAATAAGGAATCACATTGAGAGAAATTCCTTGCATGATCCGCTTGTTTGTGTATCTGAACAAGACCTCGATAGGAATTTTGGGACTGTCCGGCCGAAATACCTTTAGATATAATGGTGCTTTTGGTATGTTTACCCAGGTGAATCATTTTGGTGCCTGTATCTGCTTGCTGAAAATTATTCGTCACCGCAACAGAAAAGAACTCCCCTACCGAATAATCCCCTTTCAGAATACACGAAGGATATTTCCACGTAACGGCGGAACCGGTTTCTACTTGTGTCCATGAAATTTTCGCGTGGGCTTCACACAGGCCACGTTTCGTAACAAAATTAAATACCCCACCTTTTCCGTTCTTATCACCAGGATACCAATTTTGAACGGTTGAATACTTAATTTCTGCATTGTTCAATGCGATTAATTCAACTACCGCGGCATGGAGTTGGTTTTCATCCCGCTGAGGGGCTGTACACCCTTCTAAATAGGAAACATAGGATGACTCGTCCGCGATGACTAAGGTACGCTCAAATTGACCTGTCCCCCCGGCATTGATTCGAAAATAGGTAGACAATTCCATGGGACAGCGAACTCCTTTTGGGATATAACAAAAAGATCCATCCGAGAAAACGGCTGAATTCAGTGCAGCGTAAAAATTATCGGTTGTTGGAACCACGGTTCCTAAATATTGTTTGACTAAGTCCGGATGTTCTTGAACAGCCTCTGAAAAGGAACA
>JAIXRD010000083.1 GCA_027485365.1 Cryomorphaceae bacterium
CTTACATAAGCGTATCGTATAGCAACTCGATTTCTAACAGGGTGTTCATGAGTATAGATTTCATCCCATGGAATACACAATAACACAACTAAAACAAACCAAAATGCATGCGTCGTGATGTCTGATAAAAATCCCGGATTAACTGCATGTTTCGAGTAGAATAAGTTCCCAATAAAGTAACTTAATTGATTGAAATCTACAAAGTAAAAAATTGCTCTACTGAACACAATTAAGACCAAGGTGTAGCCGTGTTTCAGAAAGCGAGGGGTTTTATCCAATACAAATTTGAAGTGTTTTTCCAACACCATCAGAACACCGAAATAGGTTCCCCAAAGGGCAAAATTCCAATTTGCACCATGCCAAAAACCGGTTAAAAACCATACAATTAAAATATTTCTGTCCTGATATTTTCGGTTTCCACCAAGAGGGATATACACGTAGTCTCGAAAAAATCGCCCCAAAGAAATATGCCATCTGCGATAAAAATCACCTACCGAAATTGCCGCATACGGATGCCTGAAATTCTCGTGAAAATCAAACCCGAATAATTTAGCTAAGCCGATAGCCATGTCTGAATAACCAGAGAAATCAAAATACAGCTGAATTGAAAACATCGCAATTCCAAACCATCCCTCATAAGAAGACAACGAATACAACTGCGTATCCAGGTATTTATCTACCAATACCCCCGCTACATTTGCAATCGCTACCTTTTTAAACAAGCCAATACAAAACCTCGTAACACCGTCACTCATCCTAGACCAATCTATGGTTCGTTTCTCTACCTGTTCAGAAATTTGACTGTAACGAACAATAGGACCGGCTACCAAGTGCTGAAACAAACTAATAAACATTAAAAAGTTTAAGGGATTGCGTTGGGCCTTAATCTCTCCACGGTAGATGTCTACCACATAAGAAATTACCATGAACGTATAAAATGAAATACCAACCGGTAAAGAATTTTGCGGCCGGTCAAATGGCAGCGGAAACAAATAATTGAGGTTGTCATAGATAAATCCGCCATATTTATAGGCAACCAAAAGCCCGATATTCACTGCTATACTGGCAATTAATCCAACTTTCGCCCAAGGGGTTCCTCGTTTTTTCTCAATGTAAAGTCCGGTGGAATAATCAAATAACGCGGTAAAAACCATTAGAAAGATCCACATGGGTTCTGCCCACGCATAAAACACTAGGGAAAAAATCGTGAGAAAGATATTTCGGAAAAGGTCGTTCTTGGTCGAATAATGAAATAAAAGACTCAAGGGTAGAAACAAGTATAGAAAAGTCAAACTTGAAAATACCATAGGCTACGAATTCGATTAAATTTAGGAGAACGAATTTAACCACATTCTACCGAAGAAAAAAATTCGGGGCGGAAAGCTGTAGCGGAACCTAAGAAAATCTACCTTATAATCAGTTTTTTCTCGCAAGCACACGTTCTGCAGCTTGCACTATATCCGTTGTTTCAAGGTGATATTTTTTTAACAACTCATTGGGTGTACCACTTTCGCCAAACGTATCGTTAACTGCTACAAATTCTTGTGGAGCCGGACTACTTTTGGACAGCACTTGAGCAACGGCATCCCCAAGGCCACCATTCATCATATGTTCTTCCGCTGTGACAACGCAGCCCGTTTTAGCTACTGAACTCAAAATAGCTTCGGTATCTAATGGTTTAATCGTGTGCATATTAATCACCTCAGCAGAAATTCCTTTATCCGCTAACTGCACTTGAGCTTCTAAAGCTTTCCAAACCATGTGTCCGCAAGCGATAATCGTTACATCCGTACCATGAACCAACAGGTCAGCTTTTCCGATTTGAAAGACCGCATCTTCCGGTGTAAAAATTGGAACGGATGGTCTTCCGAAACGCAAATATACAGGACCATCCCATGCTGCAATGGCTAAGGTAGCTTGAAGGGTTTGATTGTAATCTGCAGGAACTACAACTGTCATGTTAGGAAGCATTCTCATCATACCGATATCTTCTAATACCTGGTGAGTTGCACCATCCTCACCAAGTGTTAACCCCGCATGAGAAGCACAAATTTTTACATTTTTACGAGAATAAGCCACACTTTGACGAATTTGGTCATAAACGCGTGACGTAGAAAAATTGGCAAAGGTTCCCGTAAACGGAATTTTACCACCAATAGTCATTCCCGCTGCAATTCCAATCATGTTTGCTTCAGCGATTCCAATTTGAAAAAAGCGATCGGGATGATTTTTCTGAAAAGCATCCATTTTTAATGACCCCGTAAGGTCTGCACATAATGCTACAACATCAGGGTTGGTTTCTCCTAATAGTCGCAAGCCTTCTCCAAATCCAGAGCGTGTATCTTTATTGCCAAATGTTTTAAGTGCCATATGTTCGTTAGTTAATGTTTAATGTATTCGTTTTATTACTTGAAATCGTAATGATTTTTTCATGCGTATACCCACTTGATTTCATGTCTTTAGTCCTGTAAACCAATTTGTAAGTGCCGGGTTGTATTAATATTTTTCCAGTTGTTGATGAATCAGAAAAGGTATAAATCCCATTCCAAAACCCTAATTTGTCTTGCAGAAAAAGTTGCGCAACAAGGGGCTTATTAAACGTATAGGCTAATTCTCCTGGTGCATCAATTGAAATCGTAGAGACTGAAGATTGGGTGACTTCCACCGTCTTGTATATTCGAGGTATGGTTAAAATCTCCACTTCATAGGTTCCAGTCAAATACTTATAAACATCATTATAGAATTGGGCAAGCAGCGTTTTGCTATCGCCTTTTGGCATTACACGCATTTCAAACCTTGGATTGAAGTTACTTTTCATTGAAGTCAATCGAATAAAGCCTTGTGGTGCGGAAACACTTATGGTATTATGCACGTGCTTTTTCAATGTGATACCCGTTTTTAATAGGGTCGGCGTTGTGTTTACTTTTAAATCATAGGCTATTGCAGGATCCAAATAGAGTGTATCGGGATTTCCGAACCGATTTAAGGTATGAACAAACGTATATTTCAAATTTGCAGTTCCTGCTTCATAGAAAAACATGGTCACGTTGGTCTCTGTTGGTTTACCAGTGATGTCGTTTAAATTTACTTGAACACTTGTCTTTTCTAAGACCGTATTTAAAATATTCTTAAATACATTTCGGAAGGATTCTTTATCCTCAGCATCAGAATAGGTTCCGATACAACTGAATTTATCTAGGTAAGACATATCCATCCCCAAACCAATAACGAATGGGGTAACTTTTACACCTTTTGTTTTTAGTTTTTTTGCAATGATGCAGGGATCGTTATCACAAGATTCTAGACCGTCCGTAATTAAAATTATGATGTTTCTTGCGAGTGTGTCCGGAAAATCTCCTGCAGCAGCCTCAAGGGAACGGGCAATTGGAGTAGCCCCTTTAGCCTCAACGGTCTTTATCTTCAGTTTTATTTGTTCCAGGTTATTGATGCCGAAAGGGACTTCTAATTTTGTATCGTTGCAATCTTGCTCTAAATTATTGAAAGGTGTTTGATGCCCATAAATTCTTAATGCGATTTCAGTATTTGGGACATTGCGAAGTGCTTCTAATTCCTGATTTAGGACCTCTCGTGCGGCTTGAATCCGTGTTTGTGTACCCCAAGAGGAATTCATACTGTTCGAAGCATCAAGAATAAAAAGAATGCGAGTGGTTGGGTTCAATTGCCCAAAGACCGCTGAGAAATAAAAGATAAAAACAAAAAAAGTTATTCCCTTCACTGATTAATAATCTCCTAAAGTTTCTGGTAACTGAGCTAAAGCAGTTGCTAATTGTTCGTCATTGGGCGCAGAGCCATGCCATTTGTGAGTGCCCATCATAAAGTCTACCCCTTTCCCCATTTCAGTTTTCATGATGATCATTTTAGGCATTCCGTTTGACTTATTTGAATCTACAGTGGCGAAAACCTCACGCATGCTGTCAAAACTATGTCCATCCATGTGGTATACATCCCAACCAAAGGCGGTCCATTTGTCTGATAAGGGCATAATCCCCATGACATCACTCACATCTCCATCAATTTGACGATTGTTGTAGTCAATTATTCCGATCAGATTATTTATTTTTTTGCTTCCAGCATACATAGCTGCTTCCCAAACTTGTCCTTCTTGTAGTTCCCCATCACCCATCAAACAGTAGACCATAGAATCATCCCCCTGCATTTTTTTTGTGGTAGCAGCACCAATAGCAACGGATAACCCTTGACCAAGTGAACCAGAAGCCATCCGAATACCGGGTAAATTTTTATCAACGGATGGATGACCTTGCAAACGACTAGAAATCTTTCTAAAGGTTGCTAATTCTTCAACGGGAAAGAATCCTGATCTAGCCAATACACTATACCAAACTGGTGAAATATGGCCATTGGATAGAAAAAATAAATCCTCATTTAGGGCGTCCATAGTAAAGGAACTCGCATTTAACGTTAACCGTTCGTTATATAAATAGGTTAATAAATCCGCACATCCCAATGATCCCCCGGGGTGACCAGAGCTCACGGCGTGAACCATTCGTAATATATCTCTCCTAACTTGTGACGCTATTGCCTGTAAATCTGCCATTACTTTTTTTTACAAAACTAATTTTTTAATGCTTAGGTTCGGATAAATAATTTAGCTACTGCAACCGAAGTTACGTTCGAAACGTCTATGGCTTTTTATTACCAAGAATGTATCGAAACATTTTGGTAACTTCGTCTTCAAATTCAATTAAATATGAGATTATTATTCTTGTTTGTTTTGGTTATAGGAAGTGTTTTAAGTGCTACAGGCCAAAAAAATACAGCGTTAAAACCTTTGAAAAAGATTTATGGGAAAGACGCCTTGAATGCATTTGAAAAAGAACACGGTAGCCTTGACTTACTTTTTTACGCGTATGACCATGCGATTAATGTAATTCAAAATAATGGGGGTAAAACCATAGATAATGTTCTTAAAGCTCCAAATGCTTCAATCCTTCACTTTACCGACCTGGGCGTTAAAATAGAACCGTTTACGCAATACTTTCAAAGTGAAGTTCCAAATCAACTCATTGCGGTAAAATCATTATACCAATTACAACTAGAATTCAAGGCAAGTAAGAATTGAACTCATTAACGTGTTAACTATGAAGCAACTGTTTATCCTAATAATTACCGTTTTTTCTTTGGGCATTTCATACAGCCAAATGCTCCTAACGGGTCCCGATTTTCCTCAGGCTAATCCATTAAACTGTGCTGCAATAATTCCACCGGCAGGTGGTACAAACTTCAGTGATGGACCTGCAAATTATCTTCCGAACATGGATGAAATCATTACGTTTTGTCCAGACCTCACGCAGGGCTCAAAAGTTTCCATTGCGTTTGCAACGAATATCGGATTTACCTTTAATATCCATCCGACAGATACGCTTTACGTCTTCGATGGGCCATCTATTTCCGCACCACTAATTGGAGCATATAATTCAGGGACTCACCCTAACGGATTTTTTGCTCAGGCTTCATTTCAAAATAATCCAAGTGGTTGTTTAACCCTTCGGTTTCGCTCCAACGGTAGTTCAGAAGGTACGGGATGGGATGCAAACGTAGCCTGCGGTAACCCACAACAACCCTTCGTTCCTCACATGCATGCCTATGTAAATGGTACAGGACCCGATGCCTTGAATCCTGCGGATACCGGGTATGTGGATGTGTGTTTTGGTGACAGTATTCTCTTTGTTGCAGATCCGACGTTTCCCTATGCATTAGAAGTGACCAATACCGGGTATTCTCAAAATGCTGGAAATTGTAGTTATCAATGGACAATTGGAGGTGTGGGTCAATTCAATAATGATTCTGTTTGGTTTACCCCTCCTGCTCGAGCAGGTTATTTTATCGACTTGCGAATCACTGATATTTTCCCTCAAATTAAACGAATAACAGCA